>JANOTO010000001.1:0-4955 GCA_031416395.1 Rhodoferax sp.
CTCGGCCTTGGCCAGCGTCTCGAACCAGTCGGCAACTTCGTCATGGCCTTCGTCACGGGCGGTCTTGGCCATGCCGGGGTACATGTCGGTGTACTCGTGGGTCTCGCCCGCCACCGCCGATTTGAGGTTGTCGCGGGTGGCGCCAAAAGGCATGCCGGTGGCCGGGTCGCCGCACTGCTCCAGCCATTCCAGGTGGCCGTGTGCATGACCGGTTTCACCTTCGGCAGTGGAGCGGAACAGTGCTGCCACATCAGGCTGACCTTCAACGTCGGCCTTGTTCGCGAAGTACAAATAGCGACGGTTGGCCTGTGACTCGCCTGCGAAGGCGGCTTTCAGGTTGTCTTCCGTCTTGGAGCCTTTGAGTGCTGCCATGGAATTCTCCAGTTGAGTTAAAAAAATAAACGCGCTTGCTTTGAGGCCTTCAGAACCTGTCCAAATCGCTCAAAGACCGCGCAAGCGTAGCGCAATTGGATGTCATCGTCTAATTGGCTGCATCAATGCCTTGAATTGGGTTTGGCTATTGAAGTTGACTTGTTGATAATCGTTCTCAATTAGACGATTTCCGCGTGGCTTTTGAGTCTCAAAAACGGGCTTGTGTCCAATTCTTGCTACATTGCAAACATTGAACATCCGTCGTTAAAGGATTGATATGACTGCCCTACAAAACCTGCCCGCCCCTGCCCCCATCGAGCAGTTGCACCACTATGCCTACCGCTGCCGGGATGCCGAGGAAACCCGGCATTTTTACGAAGATATTCTGGGGCTGCCGCTGTACCACATCATCCAGAGTGACATCGTGCCCAGCACGGGCGAGCACTGCCCCTACACGCATCTGTTTTTCAGGCTGCAAGACGGTTCCTGCATCGCTTTTTTTGACCTGGGTGATGACGAGCCCGCGCAGCCTTCGCCCAACACGCCGCTGTGGGTCAACCACATCTCGTTTCGCGTGAACTCGGTGCAGGCGCTGTTGGACATGAAGGCACGGCTTGAGGCCGATGGCTTTGAGGTGCTGGGGGTGACGGACCATCACATCTTCAAGAGCATCTATTTCTTCGACCCGAATGGCGTGCGGCTGGAGCTTACGGCGCAACTGGCAGATGAATTTCAGATGCTCCAAGAGAGCAAAACCGCCCGCAAACGGCTGGACGACTGGACGGCGCGCAAGGTGCAGTGGCGGGCCGACCGGGCGATAGGTACCGTCACGAGCTGATCGCAACATGGAAAAAGCCGCGTTCGCCAACGGCTACGAGTTCACGCAAGGCAGTGGCTACGCGCTGCCGGAGTACCCGTTTGTCGAGCCTCCCGAAATCGCCAGCGGTGAAGTCACGCGCCACGCCATCGTCATTGTGGGAGGCGGCATCACGGGGCTAACATTGGCGTGCTCGCTGGCTCGGCTGGGCATTAAAGCCGTGCTGCTGGACGAAGACAACACGGTGGGTGTCAAAGGGGCGTCATCACGAGGTATTTGCTACACACAAAAATCGTTAGAGATATTTCACAAGCTGGGCATATACGACGCCATCGCCAAAAAAGGCATTCAGTGGAGCGTAGGCCGCACGTTTGCAGGTGAGGACGAGGTCTACTCGTTTGACCTGCGCGCGCAAAGCAATTTCAACCTGTCAACACAGCCCCCGTTCATCAACATTCAGCAGTTTTACATCGAGGGCTATTTAGTGGAGCGCATCCAGCAGCTCGGACATGTGGACATCCGCTGGTGTTCGCGGGTCACCGCGTTTTCGCAGAATGAAGCGGGCGCGCTGCTGACCATAACAACACCAGCGGGCAACTACGACATTGCAGCCGATCACGTCATCGATGCCACAGGCGGGCACAGCCCCTTCCACCAGTGGCTGGGTGCCACCGTGAAGAGCCAGAAAGGTGATGACCGCTGGTGCATTGCCGATGTTCGCTTCTCCACCCACCCTCCCGTGGAGCGCCACACGTGGATAGAGGCACCGTTCAACGAAAACCGCGCCGTCTGGCAGCACCTGATGGCCGACGACGTGTGGCGCATTGATTACCAGATGGCCCCCAATGCCGATCCGCAATATGTAAGCCGGGAAGACGTGGTACGTGAGCGTCTGCAACGCCAATTCGGGCCGGATGTGGCGGTCGAAATTGTGTGGGTGGGGCCTTACGCTTACCGCAGCCAGTGTGTTGATCAGTTGCGCATGGGGCGTGTCTTCTTTTTGGGCGATGCGGTCAAGACCGTGAGCCCGTTCGGCGCGCGCGGCGGCAACACCGGCATCGCCGATGCCGACAACCTGGCTTGCAAATTGGCGATGGTACTCAAAGGGTTGGCAGCACCGAAGTTGCTGGGCAGTTATCACGAAGAGCGGTTTGAAGCGGCCACGCAAAACGTGCAGGTCACCAACCGCACCGCACGCTTTTTGCGCGCGCCCGATGGACCAGAGCGCGTATTTCGCAATGCGGCCATCAGCCTGGCCAAGCGCCATCCGTTTGCGCGCGCGCTTATCAACACGGGGCGCATGGCCGTGGCCAACCGCTATACGCGCTCCGGCACCTGTGCCGAGGCAGGCGGCACCCCCGTGCAAAACGTGGCTATTGGGTTTGATGTCGTTGGCAAGCGTACGGGCACGCTCAATGACCTGCTCAACTGGTGCGAAGGCCGACTGCTGCTGTTGCTGTTTGGGCGAATTCCGGCGATGGATTTGCCTCGGCTGCGTGCGCTGTCTGAGCAATTTCCCGTGAGGATCGTCCAAGTGCTGGAGCCAACATTGCAAATCACCGGGCACCCGTCCGCGCAAGAGCATGTGTACGACCTTAACGGCCATCTGCGCCAGGCGACGCACGCCCAGTCGCTCCAATGGGTTCTAGTCAGGCCCGATGCCTATTTGGCGGCTGGCGGCCACAGTGGCCCAAAGTGGCACAGCCAGGTGACGGCGGCACTTTTGAGGGCAACCGGAGCAGGCATATGAAGACTGAAGCGCAATGGACAGATGCCGATGGCTTTTATGAACTGTTGTTGGATGCGCATCAGGGTTTGTCCCCTGCCGAATCCGAAGCGCTTAACGCCCGCCTGATCCTGCTGCTGGCCAATCAGATCGGTGATGCGGCGATTCTGGCCGATTGCATTGCCGCAGCCCGTCCGGTACGCGTCGAATAAAATCAGCACCTCCACTCCTTTTGCAGAAGAACGGTGTCCTGTTGGGTGCCGTTTTGCTTTTGTTCTCCCTTTTTTTAATCACAATGACCGACGCATTGCTCCCAACCAGCCAACCCGGCCTTGACAGCCTCTCCAAGTCCTTCGAGCCGCACGCCATCGAGGCACATTGGGGGCCAGAGTGGGAGCGCCGGGGTTACGCCGTGGCGGGGCATCGGGGAACAGGTCAGTCCAAGGCGGGCGAGGCCGCCTTCTCGATTCAGTTGCCACCCCCCAATGTGACGGGCACACTGCACATGGGCCACGCGTTCAACCAGACCATCATGGACAGCTTGACGCGCTACCACCGCATGATGGGCCACAACACCGCGTGGATTCCCGGTATGGATCACGCCGGCATCGCGACGCAAATCGTGGTGGAGCGCCAGTTGGAAGCGCAAAAAATCAGCCGCCACGACATGGGGCCGACTCCGGCCGAGGCGCGTAAAAATTTCGTCGCCAAGGTGTGGGAATGGAAAGAGAAAAGCGGCGGCATCATCACCAGCCAGATGCGCCGCATGGGTGCCAGTGTGGACTGGAGCCGCGAATACTTCACGATGGACACCAAGCTGTCCCAAACCGTGACCGAGACCTTCGTGCGCCTGTACGAGCAAGGGCTGATCTACCGGGGCAAGCGCTTGGTGAACTGGGACCCAGTGCTGCAATCTGCCGTGAGCGACCTGGAGGTAGAAAGCGAAGAGCGCGACGGCTTCATGTGGCACATCGAATACCCGTTCAGTGATGGCCCGCAAAAGGCTTCTGATGGCTCAATCATCAAAGGCATGCACATTGCCACGACGCGGCCTGAGACGATGCTGGCCGATGGCGCGCTGGCCGTGCATCCAGACGATGAACGCTACAAACACCTGGTCGGCAAGATGGTGGACTTGCCACTGTGTGACCGCAAGATTCCGGTGATTGCCGATGATTTTGTGGACAAGGACTTCGGCAGCGGCTGCGTGAAAATCACCGGCGCGCATGACTTCAACGACTACACCTGCGCGCAGCGGCACAAGCTGCCCATGATCACCATCTTCACGCTGGATGCGAAGATCAACGAGAACGGGCCAGCCGCTTACCGAGGCATGGACAGGTTCGTCGCGCGCAAGGCGGTTTTGAAAGACCTGGAGGCGCAAGGATTCCTGCAAAAGGCGGTGCCACACAAGAGCATGATTCCAATCTGTGGCCGTACCGGGCAAGTGGTCGAACCGATGCTGACGGATCAGTGGTTTGTGGGCTTGTCCAAAGTGTCAGCGTCTGACCCGAGCGGCAAGTCGATTGCGCAAAAAGCCATCGACGCAGTGCAATCCGGCGAGGTCAAGTTCGTGCCCGAGAACTGGGTCAACACTTACAACCAGTGGATGAACAACATCCAGGATTGGTGCATCAGCCGCCAACTGTGGTGGGGCCATCAGATTCCGGCCTGGTACGACGAAGACGGCAACGTGGTCGTGGCGCGCAATGAAGCCGAAGCGCAAGCCAAAGCCCCCGGCAAAAAATTGCGGCGCGATGAGGACGTGCTTGACACCTGGTATTCGTCCGCGCTGGTTCCTTTCTCAACAATGGGATGGCCCGAAAAAACTGAAGATGCGAAGCTGTACCTGCCCTCATCAGTGCTCGTCACCGGCTACGAGATCATCTTCTTCTGGGTCGCCAGGATGATCATGATGACCAGCCATTTCACGAGCCAAGTGCCGTTCCACACCGTCTACATCCACGGCATGGTGCGCGACAGTGAAGGCAAGAAAATGAGCAAGTCTGAGGGCAACGTAATTGACCCGGTCGATTTGAT
>JANOTO010000002.1:0-7020 GCA_031416395.1 Rhodoferax sp.
TTGCTTTTGAGCAGCCACGGGCTGATGACGGGGGCCAGCTGCTCGCCAAACATGCGGATCGCATGCTTTGGCATGCTGTTGGCTGGGCCGTAGCGGATGGCCAGATCGATATCGGCCACGTCCAGATCGACTGCCACGTCAGAGGCATCAATGCGGATGTCGATGTCCGGGTTGTCGCGCTGAAACACCTCCATGCGCGGGATCAGCCACATCGACGCAAACGACGCAAAGGTGGTGATCGACACGCTTTTTCGCCCCGCGCTTTGGCGAATCTGGCGCACCGCGCCGTCAATCTGCGGCAGCGCACGCGACACCGCCGCCAGCAGCAGCGCACCCGCGCTGGTGAGCTCCACCGCGCGCGTGTGGCGCAGGAAGAGCGAAGCGCCCACGTCATCCTCCAGCGCCTGAATCTGGCGGCTGACGGCGGATTGCGTGACGGAAAGCTCTTCCGAGGCCGCACGAAAGTTCAGGTGCCGGGCCACCGCTTCAAAAGCGCGCATGTGGCCCGCGATGATCGGGCGGGTGCGCAAATGGGTTTTTGAATGGAGCATGAAAAGTGACTGTCACAAGGCAAAGCATCAGTGCCATTTATTATTGCCATTTTGGCATCAATCGTGTGACCAACAAAACGGGTATTTCAGTCGGGAGCACACTGCTGCGCAATAATTCTGTGCATGGCCCGCCCCAAATCTGCCACCTTCGAATTCAAGCGCGACGACATCCTGAACACGGCTGCTGCGTGCTTTGCCACCAAGAGCTACGCTGCGGCCAGCATGAACGACATTGCCGCCGCCAGTGGCACGTCCAAGGCGCGGCTGTACCACTACTACGGGGCCAAAGAGGCGATTTTGTTTGACCTGCTGGACCGCTACACCCAGCGGCTGCTGGCCCTGGTCGGCCACGTTGAAGCAGCCGCCCAGCGCCGCAACCTGGATGATCGCGCCGCCCTGCACGAGCTGGTGCGCGCGTTTCTGCTCGAATACGAAACCTCGGCCACACGCCATGTCGCCCTGCTCAACGACACCAAGTTCCTGGGCGACGAGCAGCGCGAACTCATCCTGAACCGCCAGCGCGATGTTGTCTCCGCTGTCACCCGCTTTTTGTGCCGCGCTTACCCCGCGCGCGTGACGGTGCAAAACCAGACCGCCATCACGATGATGCTGTTTGGCATGATCAACTGGACCTTCACCTGGCTGCGTCCGAAAGGTGCGATGAGCTACAGCGCCTTCGCCGACGAAGTGGTGGCGATGCTCGAAGGCGGGCTGACGATTTGACCGCATTTCAGTAAACTCCAGACTCGCCCATTTGGCTAATCTGGAGAATTACTTGACCGTCACCCCCGCCACCAAAGCCTTCGCGTCGCAAGCCGATCTGGCTGACAAAAAAATCACCTTCGAGCAGCTAAGCCAGCACTGCTGGGCCTACACCGCTGAGGGTGATCCGAACTCAGGTGTCATCATTGGCGACAGCTTCATCATGGTTAGCGATGCCACCGCCACCCCCGCCATGGCGCAAGACTTGATCGCCAAGATCCGCACCGTCAGCAGCAAGCCCATCAAATACGTGCTGCTCACGCACTACCATGCCGTGCGCGTGCTGGGCGCCAGCGCCTACGTGGCCGAAGGCGCGACCGAAATCATTGCAAGTCGGGGTACGCTGGAACTCATCCAGGAGCGTGGCGCGCAAGACATGCAAAGCGAGATAGAGCGGTTTCCACGGCTCTTCCAGGGCGCCGAAAGCATCCCAGGTCTGACCTGGCCCAGCATGGTGATCGGCGACGGCAAGCCGGGTCGCCAAGGCAGCCTGTCGATCAACTTAGGCGGCGTGGTGGTCGAGATTTGGCACCCTGGCCCAGGCCACACACGCGGCGACACGATTGCTTGGGTCGAACAAGAAAAGGTTCTGTTCAGCGGCGACTTGGTCGAGTACGAAGCCGGCGTCTACACCGGCGATGCGCAACTCGAAGAATGGCCGGCCACGCTGGAAGCCCTGCGCACCCTGAAAGCAGAGGCCATCGTGCCCGGTCGCGGTGAAGCGATGAAAGGCGCGGCGAATGTCGAAAAGGCGCTGGACTACACCAAGCGCTGGGTCACCACCCTGTTCGCCTGTGGCAAGGAAGCCGCCGCGCAAAACATGAATCTCAAAGCCGCCATGGCCCATGTCCGCCAAAGCATGGACCCGGTCTTCGGCCACGTCTTCATCTACGAGCACTGCCTGCCCTTCGATGTCAGCCGCGCGTACGACGAAGCCAAAGGCATCAAAAACCCGCGCGTCTGGACGGCCGAGCGGGACAAGGAGATGTGGGGCGCTTTGCAGGGGTGATTGCCCAGGGCGGCGCGGATTGCGCCGAGGATGCTTTGGCGCAGTGGTGTCAGTCGCCTGGTTGACAGTCGGCGATAAGCGTGGTTTTTTGGAGTTTGTCGGTCGGAGATTTGAACCCTTCGGTCTGACTGCGACGTACACTTTAAGAGTCGCTGGGGACGATCCCAATAATTCCAAAAAAGTAGTGGGCATGGATACAGGTCAAGCTTTGAACGCTTTCAGCGCAACTGGCGCGCGCAAAGCCGTGGGCCAGCGGCGTCACGTCACGGTGCTGTTTGCTGACGTATCGGGCTCGTCCGAGCACGCCGAACGGCTTGAAGCCGAAGATTACGCCGACCTGCTGGGCCAGTTTCGAGAATTTGCCCGCGACATTATCCCGCGCCATGGCGGCAGCATTGCCCGCTTGCAGGGCGACGGCGTGCTGGCACTGTTTGGCTTCAATGAATCCCGAGAAGACGATGGCCGTCGCGCCACAGAAGCCGCGCTTGAACTCCACGCCGCTGTGGCCCAGTTGCAAGTGGGCAGTGGTGCCGCTGCGTCGATGATGCAACTGCACTCGGGCATCCATGCGGGTTTAGTGCTGCTGATTGAGGGCGACATTGAACGCGGCCGGTTTGACGTCGTGGGCGAGGTGCCCAACACTGCCTCGCGCCTGTGCAGCCTGGCTGGGCGCGGTGAAATCATTGTTAGCGCCGAAACTCTGGGGCCACAGGCACATTTTTTTCAGGTCTCAGCGCCACAGCGCGTGCCGATTCGCGGGCGATCCGTTGACTTGAGCGTGGTGCGGGTGGAAGGCCGCGCCGCCATTGAACGCCGTATTGACGCCGCCGCCCGCCGGGGCGTGGTGCCTTTTGCCGGCAGGAGTGCGGCCTTGACCACGCTTTTCAGCGCGGCTGACCAAACTCGCTTGGGTCAGGTCGGCTCGGTCGTCATCATCGGCGAGGCCGGTATTGGCAAGTCGCGCCTGATTGACGAGTTTCAGCGCCGATTGGACAAAACCAGTTTCACAGTAACGCAAGGTTATTGCGAAAGCTACTTGGGCGCCGTGCCGCTGCAACCGTTTTTGCAGGTCATTCGCAATGCTTTGGGTTGGCGCACTGAAGTGGGCGTCAAAGCCAATGACGCGGCTATTTCAGCGGCCTTGGGCGCTTGGCGCGACCCGAGTGCGCTGGCGTTGGTGCCTTTGGTCAGTGCCCTGCTGGGCGGGCCAGGTGCCGCTGTCGCCGCAACGGCTGCCGCGTCGCAGGTGACAACTATCGTCAACCTGATTGTCTTGCTGGCTCAGCAGCAGCCCTTGGTGCTGATTTTGGACGACTGGCAATGGGCCGATGACGCCAGCCGCCAAGTACTGGACGCCTTGGCTGAGCGCAATCTGCCCATGCTGGTCGTCCTGGCGTCTCGCCCGGGTTCAGACGATGTGCTGGCCTTGAGCCACGCGCAAGTGCTGCGGCTTGAACCGCTCGAATCAGCCGAAGCGCAAGGTGCCATTGCAGCCTGGTTGCCTGATTCGGACCCATTTGTCACGCAGGAAATTTTTCGCCAATCGGGCGGCAGCCCGCTGTTCATTGAAGAGCTGTGCCATGCGGCGGCAGCAGGGGGCGACATTGCAGCGGCCGCCTCAATTGCCCCGCGCGGCAATGGTGTCGCCTGGATCAATGCACTGGTGTCGTCGCGTCTGGCGCGGTTGCCCAAAACCCAAGCTGACTGCCTGCGCCTCGCGGCAGTGGCAGGCAATGTGTTTTCGGTGTCACTCCTGGCGCAACTACCGCCATTGCTTCAACTACAAGAAGCGGACGAATTGTCACCCTTGCTGGAGGCGCTGGCGGAGCAGGATTTTTTGGTGTCTGCGGGCCAGCCGGGCATGCTGCGCTTCAAGCACGCGCTCACCCGTGAAGCGGTTTACGCGACGGTTGACATTGAGCATCGCCGCGCGCTGCACCGTGTGATTGGTGAGTCGCTGGAAGCCTCGGTTGAAGGGCATGACGCTTTCGCATCGCTCGAAGCCTTGGCCTATCATTTTGACGCTGCCAGCCTGAGCGAAAAAGCGGTGCAGTTTGCCGAAGCCGCAGGAGACAAAGCCTTGGCAGCCATGGCGCTGGACCGGGCCCGGGCACAGTTCATCACGGCACTGCGCGCGCTGGACAACCTGCCCGAATTGACGCAAGCCATGCTGATGCGCTGGTGTTCGATTGCGCAAAAACTGGGGCAAACCTGTGTGTTTGACCCGCTGGACGTGTCGCATGGCTTGGTGCTGTTCGAGCGCGCGGCGTTGTTGGCGCGTCAAACCGGGCACGAAAACTCGATTGCGCGCGCCGAATACTGGCTGGGCTATGTCAATTACGGCAAAGGCCGCCCCCGGTTTGCCGTTCGCCACTGTGAAGCCGCACTGGAGCACGCCATTGCCAGCGACGACCAAAAACTGGTTGCCCAGATTCGCGCCACACTGGGCCAGTCGTTGGCGTCAGCCGGGCGCTATGAGCGTGCTTTGCCGCTGATGGCCAACGCGGTAGAGAGCAAGCGCCAGCACAGCCGCCCGGGCAGTGGCACGGCCATCGGGTCGGCCTACACCTTGGCGCGCCGGGGCTACACGTTTGGTGACCTGGGGCAGTTTGAGCAGGCGCACGATTGTTTTGCGGAGTCATTGCATTTGCTGGGTGACAAGCTGCACTCGGTGGGTGCTTCGGCGCGGGAGCTGATTTGTGCCGTGCACCTGTGGCAAGGGCGTTGGGAAGAGGCCTATGTCATCGGCATGGAGGGCTCTGACATGGCGATGCGGTGTCGCAGCCGCTACTTGCATGCCATGGGCCGGGCGCTGGCCGCCTGCGGCGGTTGGGCCGGCAAGGGTGACGCCGAATCTTTGCAAATGCTGCGTGAATCGACCCAATGGATTGAGGCGCGAGGAGGTGCCGTGTCAACCTCTTTGAATTACGGCTGGTTGGTCGATGCCGCCGTCACCTTGGGACTACAGCAAGAGGCTCGCCAGCACGCCACCCGGCTGTTCGTGCGGGCACGTTCACAAGACCGCCATGGCGAGGCGCAAGGTTGCCGGGCCTTGGCGCGCCTGGCTGATTCGCAAGGCCAGTTTGACCGGGCGCTTCATTATTTAAACGCGGCCGACAAAGCCGCTGATTTTCGCGGCTCTCCGCGCGAACGGGCGGTGAACGGTTTGGCCCGCGCTGAACACCGCCTGGCGGCGGGTGACAGCCTGGCGGGCCGCGCTTTGGCGCTTCAATCGGCTGACGCTTTTCAGGCCATGAAAATGGCCTGGCATTTGGATCTAGCGCTGAAAATCGCTCAATCGACCTAGGCTTTTTGCGCGGGAGCCATCGGCGCCACCGGCGAAATGGGCACATTTGCCAAACCAGTGGCGGCTTTGACGGAACCTGCCAAAACAAACGAGAGGGGTGCCAGTCCCAGCAGCATGGTTTCAGGCCGCACCAAAATCGCCGTCAAGGTGCCCAGCATGGCCTCCAGCCCGGCCCAATAGCCAGGGCAGGCGTGAGTCGGGTGCGGGGTGTGCTCACGCACGCCACCAAACATCAGGCGCTTGTCGTCGAGCCCGTCGGCCAAGGACTGCTGCGTGGCTGACACCAGGCCCATCACCACTTTGTCGCCCACACCCACATGCACCGGGCAGCCGCCATGCTCGCCCAAGGTGTGGTCTTTTCGCGCGGTTCGCCAGGCAATTTGTGGCATGGGCCGCATTTGGGCAGCACTCGCCATGGCGCCGTAAACCACATTCCACGCGGTGGCGCGGTTAGCGGGCTTGCCCAGCATCGCCAGCCGCAAGGTGTTGAAAGTGCCGTCGCGCTGCCATTCGCGCACCACGTTCAGCACCGCGCCGGTGATGGTTGGGTTAAAGCCCATCAGCACCCCCACCATATTGCGCGCGACCCAGTCGTTGTCACGGCCTTGGGTTGGGTGGTTGAAGGTGGCCTGAGCAATCGGCGCATTGCCCCCGCCAAGCATTGCAGGGACTTGGGGCACGGTACCTGCCGTGCGATGGTCAGCCACAAACTTGTTCATGGCCGCGCGCAAGGCCTTGCCATAGCGTTCGCCCAGTTCAATTGCAGCAGGCCCCGGGTTGGGTTGAAACATGTAACGCGACATGGCGGTGAAGTGTCCAGGGTACAGCACGGGTTGGCCTTCAGTCCAGTCCCAGTCCACGCTGCCACTCTTGAGGTGCGGGCTGCCTGCCAAGCCAAACCAGGCGTCAGACATAGTGGCCAACACCACATCGGTGAGTTCGCGCACATCAAAGCTCACGTCAAAACTGGTAGCGCCCACGGCACTTGCGCCATCGTTGGAGGCTTTGCTGATGCGATTCATCACCAAAGTCGCTGCGCCAAACGCGAGATTGAACACCTTGTCTTTGCCCGCGTCATCTTGGGTTAGATCAAGAATTGCCTGGTTGATTTCGGTGGATTCTTCGGTGTAGCGTGGCCCAAAGTCCAGCCCTAGGGAAATCTCGCCAAAGCTCTTGGTCATGCGTTCAAACTGGCCACTGACAGAGTACTGTTCTGCGGAATCCATAAAAATGTCAGACACCATCTCCCGGCTGGCTACCAAGGTGCCGTACGGGGTTTTGAGCACACCGCCAAAGTCTTCGCGGATAGCGGCCCAAACGGCAGCGCTGTCCAGGCGGTCAATCGACTCGGGGTCTTCAATCACCGCTTTCCAGGCTTGGGCGGCGGCGCA
>JANOTO010000003.1:0-1938 GCA_031416395.1 Rhodoferax sp.
GCTTGCTGATGTTTTTGAATTCAACGCCGTGGGTCATGATTTTTTCCTTCTGCCTAATTTACGCTCACCCACCAAAAACTGAATCAAGGCAATCGCCAGCGACATCAAAATGATCAGCACTGTGCAGTAGGCCAGCGCCACGCCGTAATCACCATTGCCCACGCGCCCGATGATGTAGGTGGTGGCGAGTTCATTCTCGGCGGTGACCAAAAAGATCACTGCGCTCACCGTGGTCATCGCACGTACAAAGCTGTAGATCAGCGCGGCTACCAGCGCGGGCTTGAGTAGCGGAAGCACCACGCGCAACAGCGTTTGCGCGGTGGAGGCTCGCAGCATCAGCGAGGCTTCGTCGAGCGATTTATCGAGTTGCTTGAAGGCGGCTGTGCCCGCGCGCACGCCCACAGGCAGGTTGCGAAACATGAAGCACAGCACGATGATCAGACCCGTGCCGGTCAGCTCCACGGGTGGCACATTGAAGGCCAATATGTAGCTCACGCCCAGCACCGTGCCGGGGATGGCGAAGGCCAGCAGCGCGACGAACTCAAACATCGCGCGACCACGAAACTCGGTGCGCGCCAGCAAGTACGCAATCAGCAAGCCCGCTGCTGCGGTGATGGGCGCCGAGATGCCTGCCAGCTTCAAGGTGGTGAACAGCGAGTTCCACGCAGTGCCCGCCCACACCAGGCCAAAGTCGCCCCACTCCAGCGAGAAGGCGGTTTTGAAGTGATTCAGCGTCAGCGTGTAGTCGCGGCCCCAGGTTTGCACAAAGCCGCCCGCGAAGGCAAACAGGTAAACGATGACGGTGAACGCCAGCCACGGGTAGACGACGGCGTTCAACGTGCGGCGCACGCCATCGGGCAATTGCATGGCGATGCCCGCGTCACCCTTGCCGCTGACTGTGGTGTAGTTTTGCTTGCCCAGCAAGCCGCGCTGCAATGCAAACACAGCCAGCGCAAACAGCGTCAAAATCCAGGCGAGTGATGCTGCACGGCCCTGGTCATATTGCGCGCCGACGATGGCGAAAAAGATCTCCGTGGACAGCACTGAAAATTGACCACCCACGATGATCGGGTTGCCAAAGTCGGCAATGCTTTCAATGAAGCCGACTAAAAATGCATTCGCCAGACCGGGCTTGAGCAGCGGCAGCGTGATGGTGAAAAACGTCTTTCTGCGATCTGCCCGCAAGGTCTGCGCAGCTTCTTCAAGGCTTGGGGCCACGCCCTGCACCACGCCGCGCATGATCATGAACGCGATGGGCGTGAAGGCAAACAACTGCGCAATCCAAACGCCCAAGGCCCCATAAAACCAGCGCGTGGGTGGAATGTCGAACGCGTATTCCAGAAACTGATTCACCAACCCCGCGCGGCCAAACAGCAGGATCAACCCCAAGCCCACCACGAACGGTGGCGTGATGATGGGCAACAGCGCCACCACGCGCAGCGGTGTCTGGATGCGAGCCGGCGCGCTGCGCTCAGCCATCAGCGCCATCATCGTGCCCAAAATCGTGGTGCCCGTCGCTGTGAGCAGTGCGAGGAACAGCGTGTTCCACGCGACACCGCAGCGCACGCCGCCCGTTAGGCAGTTCAAGCCCCACACGCGCTCGTTGCCAACTCGGTTGAATAAGGCAGTGAATGACCAGCGGCCTTCTTCCGTCAAAAACGCGCCGTACAAAGCTTTGGTCACGGGGAAGGCGATGAACAAAATCAGCATCACCGCGCAGCCCAGCACGGCTGATGCAATGAACAGGTCGCCTTTGAAAAAACCTTTGCGCGCGACGCCAAACGCCGTGATCATCAGCAGTGCCAACAACGCGAAGAATGCGCCGATGCCCATGCCAAACTGATTTGCAGCCAGCGCGCCAAACTGCGCATTCAAGAACTCAAACGACCAGCCCTTGGAGCCGATTGAAAACGCACTGACCAACAGCCCGATGAACCC
>JANOTO010000004.1:0-4660 GCA_031416395.1 Rhodoferax sp.
CGATTTTGGCCAGCGCGCGCTTGAAGAAGCCCGAGCTGGGTTACGCCACCGACTTCGTCACCGTCGCCATGAAGGCCGTGCTGCGCGACATCGTGGCGCAGCGCATTCGCGTGGTGAGCAATGGCGGCGGCGTGAACCCACAGGCCTGTGCGGCGGCATTGGCGGCATTGGCCGCAGAGCAGGGAATCGCGCTCAACATCGCGGTGGTGACGGGCGATGACGTGATGCCCCAGTTGCCCGAGCTGCGCACGGTCGGTCTGCGCGAGATGCAAAGCGGTGCAGAGCTGCCACAGAAGATTTTGACCGCCAACGCGTATCTGGGCGCATTGCCGATCAAAGCCGCGTTGGATGCAGGCGCGCAGGTAGTAATCACCGGGCGTTGCGTGGATTCAGCCGTCACATTGGGCGTGTTGATGCACGAATTTGGCTGGGGCCATCATGACTACGACCTACTGGCCGCAGGCAGTCTCGTCGGCCACGTCATTGAGTGCGGTTGCCAAGCGACGGGTGGCTTACACACCGATTGGGACAAGGTGCCTGATTGGGCGAATATCGGTTATCCGATTGTTGAGTGCCATGCTGACGGCAGCTTCATCTGCACCAAGCCTGAAGGCACGGGCGGGCTGGTGGTGCCCGCTGTGATTGCCGAGCAGATGCTGTACGAGATTGGCGACCCGGCGCGTTACATCCTGCCGGATGTGGTGTGCGACTTCACCCAGGTTCGCATGAGTCAAATAGCAGAGCACCGCGTGCAGGTCCATGGCGCTCGCGGCACTGCGCCGACCGACACCTACAAGGTTTGCGCGACTTACATGGACGGCTACAAATTGTCCGCGCAGCTCACCCTCGTCGGCTTTGACGCTGCCGCCAAGGCAAAGCGCACGGGCGAGGCGATCATCGAACGTACCTCGACGCTTTTGGCAAAGAGTGGCACGGAGCCCTACAGCGCTTTCAATATTGAAGTGCTCGGCGCGGAGTCTTGCTATGGGCCGCACGCCAAAGCGCAAGGAACGCGCGAAGCGATTCTGCGCGTGACCGCCACGCATGCCCGCAGGGAGGCGCTTGACTTGCTGGCGCGCGAGGTGGCCCCGGCGGGCACATCGTGGTCGCCAGGCACGACAGGGTCTGGCAGCGGGCGCGCATCAGCATCGCCATCGATTCGGCAGTTTGCGTTTTTGCTGCCCAAAGCGCGCTTGATGCCTTTGGTCACGGTGAATGGTGATGCGTTTGAGGTGCCGCAGCCAAGCGGGAAGGCTTTGCTCATGCCTGCGCTGAGGCCTGATGCAGGTAACTCACCCGCAGTAGCCGCTGACGACATACCCGACCTGATGGAAGTGCCGTTGATTGAAATCGCCTACGCCCGCAGCGGAGACAAGGGCGACACTTCCAACATTGGCGTGATTGCGCGCAGGCCTGAATGGTTGGCGGTGATCCGCACGCAAGTGACCGAAGTGGCGGTGGCAAAGTACCTCGAGCATCTGGTCAAAGGCCGCGTCACGCGGTTTGACGTGCCGGGCATCAACGCTGTTAACTTCGTCTGCGAGCAGGCGCTGGGCGGCGGGGGCATGGCCTCGCTGCGCAATGACCCGCTGGGCAAGGGGATGGCGCAGATTCTGCTGTCGATGCCGATACGCGTGAGCCGGGCGCTTCTACAGGTATCGCCAACTTGACTCGAAGGCGAGGTAGTTTGCGCCAGAATGACCTATCCGCTTCACAACATGACACGAGGTGTTTGAATGACTTATGGTTCTGTTTTTGCCAAGGGCCTGATGGCCGGCAAGGTGATGATCGTCACCGGCGGCGGCTCGGGCATTGGCCGCTGCACGGCGCATGAGTTGGCCGCTTTAGGTGCACACGTCGTCTTGATTGGCCGCAAGGTCGAGAAGCTACAGGCGGTGCAGGACGAGATCACGCAAGACGGTGGCACGGCCAGCTTTCACATTTGCGACATTCGCCAGGAAGACGTGGTGAAGCAAACCATCGCCGCCATCGTGGCCGCGCAGGGCCGGATTGACGGCTTGGTGAACAACGCGGGCGGGCAGTACGTGACCCCGCTCGAAGCCATCACCGGCAAAGGCTGGGAGGCGGTAGTCCACAGCAATTTGACGGGCGGCTTCTACATGGCGCGTGAATGCTATTTACAGTGGATGAACAAGCACGGCGGCAGCATTGTGAACATCGTGGCTGACATGTGGGGTTCAATGCCCGGCATGGGCCACAGCGGCGCGGCGCGGGCAGGCATGGTGAGCTTTACCGAGACCGCAGCGGTGGAATGGGCTCACGCAGGCGTGCGGGTGAACGCGGTAGCACCGGGCTACATTGCTTCTAGCGGCATGGATCATTACCCGCCTGAGATGGGGCCAATGTTCAAGGAGATGAGCAAAACCGTGCCGCTGGGCCGTTTTGGCACCGAGGCGGAAACATCGGGCGGCATCGTCTTTTTACTCAGCCCTGCTGCCTCCTTCATCTCTGGCGCGACGCTGCGCATCGACGGCGCGCGTCCGCAAGCCCGCATGGGCTGGCCGATGAAAGTGCCCAAGCCCGAGTCACAGCAACGTGGGGCAGTGAAGGCGTTTGACGGCTTCCACCGTGCCATCGTGCCCAAAATCTTCTCCTGAAGGCCCGCGCCATGCGATACACCCACGAACACCTCGAAATCCAGAAGACGCTGAAGCGCTTTATCGACGCTGAAATCAACCCTCGCGTTGAGGAGTGGGAAGAAGCTGAGATTTTCCCCGCGCATGAGGTTTTCAAAGGCTTGGGCAAGCTCGGCCTGCTGGGCTTGACCAAGCCAGAGGAATTTGGCGGTGCCGGGCTGGATTACTCCTATGCCGTGGCCATGGCCGAGACCTTGGGCCACATCCACTGCGGCGGCGTGCCGATGGCAATTGGCGTGCAGACGGACATGGCCACACCCGCGCTGGCGCGCTTTGGCAGCGATGAGTTGAAGCGTGAGTTTTTAGCCCCTGCGATTG
Source organism: Rhodoferax sp. (assembly GCA_031416395.1). Lineage (GTDB taxonomy): Bacteria > Pseudomonadota > Gammaproteobacteria > Burkholderiales > Burkholderiaceae_C > JANYCG01. The sequence continues at coordinate 2,976 of JANOTO010000004.1, forward strand.
CGGGCGATGCGGTGGGCTGCATCGGCGTGAGCGAGCCGGGGGCGGGCAGCGATGTGGCATCGATCAAGAGTTACGCGCGCAAAGATGGTGATGACTACGTGATCAGCGGGCAAAAGATGTGGATCACCAACAGCCTGCAAGCTGACTGGATGTGCATGCTCGTCAACACGGGGGATGAGACGGGCGTGTCGGGCGGCAATCACCACAAAAACAAAAGTTTGGTGATGGTGCCAATGCGCGAAGGCCCAGGCCAGGGTGTCAATCGCAAGCTGACCAAGGGCATCGAAGTTGCCAAGAAGATTCGCAAGATTGGCATGAACTCCAGCGACACCGGGCTGATCTATTTTGACGAAGTCCGCGTGCCACAGCGCAACCGCATTGGCGCGGAGGGCCAGGGCTTCATGTACCAGATGATGCAGTTTCAGGAAGAACGACTGTGGGCGGCGGCCAGCGCATTGCAGGGCTTGACCAACTGCATTCAGTGGACGGTCGAGTGGGCGCAAGAGCGCAAGCTTTTTGGGGCGACGCTGGCCGATCAGCAGTGGGTGCAGTTCAAGCTGGCCGAGATGAAAACTGAAGTGGAGGCCCTGCGCGCCCTCACCTACCGCGCCTGCGAGTTGTATGTGGCGGGCGAAGACGTGACCGAGCTTGCCAGCATGGCCAAGCTGAAAACCGGGCGGCTCAAACGCCTGGTGCCGGATGGTTGCCTGCAATTTTGGGGTGGCATGGGCTTCACGCTGGAGAACCGCGTGGCCCGCATGTACCGCGATGGGCGGCTGGCCTCGATTGGTGGCGGCGCGGATGAGGTGATGCTGGGTATTTTGTCCAAGATCATGGGCATCGCCAAAAAGCCACCGAAGCGGTCATGACAGAGATCGGATCGGCTGTGTTTGACCGGGCTGACGAGCAGGCGTTAGTCGATTCCATCAAGCGCTTCGCCAATGATGAAATCGCGCCTTTTGTGACCGATTGGGACGCGGCGGGCGAATTCCCACGCGGCCTCTACAAGCGCGCTGCCGAGCTGGGGCTGCTTGGCCTGGGCTACCCCGAGGAGTTTGGCGGTACGCCTGCCACGCACCGCGTGCGCAATCTGGTTTCTCAAACACTGGCGCGCTACGGGGCCAGCGGGGGCGTGAATGCCAGCCTTTTTTCGCACTCGATTGGCTTGCCACCCATCCTCAAGCACGGCTCCGACGCATTGCAGCAGCAGATCGTGCCGCCCGTGTTGCGCGGCGAGAAAATTTCAGCACTGGGCATTACCGAACCTGGCGGCGGATCAGACGTGGCGGCGATCAAAACCACCGCGGTTTTGGAAGGCAATCACTATGTCATCAATGGCGAGAAAACCTTCATCACCTCCGGCGTTCGGGCCGATTTTTTGACCACCGCCGTGCGCACTGGCGAGGGCGGATCAAAAGGCGCTTCAGGCATCTCGCTGATCGTCATTCCGATGCACTTACCCGACGTTTCGCGCACCCGGCTCGACAAAATGGGCTGGCTCGCATCCGACACCGCCCATATCCGTTTGGACAATGTGCGGGTGCCCGCCAACATGCTCGTGGGCCAGCCTGGCGCGGGCTTCAAGATGATCATGGGCAACTTCAACGGCGAGCGCCTGGGCATGTCGGTGCTGGCTCTGGGGTTTGCACAGGCCTGTTTTGACGAGGCGCTGGACTGGGCCCGCC
>JANOTO010000005.1:0-4086 GCA_031416395.1 Rhodoferax sp.
CAAGAGAGGAAGGGATGTATTCCTTGATTGCGACCACCCGCTCCAGCATGTGGTCCCAGGCTTCGTACACCACCCCAAAGCCGCCGTGCCCAATCAAGCGTGTGATTTCAAACTCGGCTACCCGCGCGCCCACAGGCAAAAGGCCGCTGGAAGTTCACACCCAGATCCGAGTCGGAAATGGTCGGCGGCACACCCCGCGTCGGGGAAAATTCGGTTTTCGGAACCGTGGCGACGACTACTGTGCCGTCTTCTGGCAGAGCGCGCCCATCAGCCGTTCCCGACGAAACGAGGCGGGTGGGATCGTCGCCCACTTCAGCAGACGAGTACGGACGTTCAAGGGCGCTCGTGCTCATAGCTGAATTTGACGGCGATCGATCCGGAGTCACTGCGAGCCCTGATTTGCAATGGCTGAATTGGCATAGCCGAACAAAACCCCAAATCCCGCTGCCCCCGGCAAATTTACAACGGTTTCAACGACACCATCATTTGCCCTAGCATTAACGCACCAACTCGACATGCCCGCTGCGGGTAAGGACGACATTGAAGTAAACGACATTTTCGGTTCGGCTGATTCGTTGCAGGTTGAATGCAGGAGTAACTCAAAGCTCACGGCATTCATGTTGGTGTCCAACGCTGCCAACGCGGCCTTTGCTGTGCGAAGCCACCAATGGTGAATGCCGAGCATTTGGAGTTCACTGGAAGCCGGGTTGCCGCGAACCAGCTCGGTTGCTACCGTCAAGGGGAAATACCGGCCTACGGAGTCAACGGATGGCATGAGCACACCGATCCAGGGGGCCGGGCTCATGATGCCTTCTCCCAGGGCAAAAAACCAAATCGGTGCCTGAAGATAGTGTGCGAGCCAGTCTTCGCGTTCAGCACGCAGAGTTTGTAAGCCTTTTTGCAGCCATTCGTCCCAAATTGCCCGAAAGCGCGAAGGTAAACGCCGCTGGCCAAAATCACCCATGCCGGGAAGTTTGCCAAACCAGCCGGGTATATCCAAGCCGCGGTCTGGGACTACAAACTGGTTCATTACAGGCCTTCAGGACAAGAAAACTCCTGAAGCTCCCGCACCCGCAGGGGGCTCTGAACGCTGTTCGTGGTGACTTCAAAGCGCGCGCGCCTGTTCTCCACGTTGAAAGTCACAAGAAATTTTTCAGGAATGCCCGTGTTTTCTAGCTGCGCTTTTTCCATCAACCGAAACAAGGCCCACGGCCCATCGGCCACTTGCCCGGAGGCACCACTGGCGGAGGGCGGGGTCAACTGAATTCTCACCTGGTTGCTGCCTTTAGGTCCCGGCCATTGAACGGCCATGGGTAAGACGGGTCCGTGGGCGTATTTCACGAGTTGGCCGTCAACGTCCAGCACAAACTGTGTAATCGTCGCATCCATTTCCAGTACTTTGAAATCCAGCCTGATAGAGGGTGTTTTGCCGCTTCGAAAGAATATGTCGCGGATGCGGGCTGCGCGTTCAAACTGCGCGAGCGCGGACGCTGACACATGGGCTTGCCCTGCGACTGGCTTGTACCGCCAAGGTTTGGTGCTGGTGTCTACGAGATTGACGAGTCGCTTCTGGAAGAAGTCATCCATCATGCCGCCAGGGCCGAAAAACTGTCCGAAATCTTCGGGCAGCGCGTCTCGCGTGCTGCTCGATACCAAAGGATATCTACCTGCCACCGCACGGTTGCAAAAATCAGCAAGCGGGCGCAAGTCCTGGCTTAAGCTGCCCCGCTCTGCTGCCTGAGCCTGCACGGCACCAGACTGGCTCAGATTTTCCACCATCGAGCGCATGGGTTCTGGCAGGCGGCCTGCATCGGCCTTGAGTTTCCCTGCGATGTCAACAGGTGGCATGGGCGAGCGCGACTTGACCGCCGTATCGACAGCCTGTAGGTACACATACACATCATTGAACAGCTTGAGCGTCTCCTCAATGGGCGCCGGTTGATTGGGCGTCGGCGGCGTCATCTGGCGGCGTAGGGTGTCGAAGTGGTCGTCCACAATGCTCTCGATGCGCTTGCCAGAATCCGGTGTTTTGGAGTTGGCATCTGCGCTAAACAGATCTTGAAGGCTCTTCTGCGTGTTGCGAACAGTCTCCGTGGCTTTGTTCACAGCATTTTTGGCTGCACTGTCAGGCGCGATCAACGTGGTTTCACGCACGACAGCGCGCAGAAAGTTCACATGTGGAGAAGTCGGGCTTGACAGCGTCCGCGCAATCTGAATGTTCTTCTCAAGACTGGTACTGCGTGGCAACCGCACGTCGGCCAGCAGTGCATCCCACTCTTTGACGTAGTTCTCAAGGTAGATACGCCGAACCCGGTCGGTCAGTGCGCCGATATTGGCGACATCGCGCGCTTTGTCGGCAGCACCGCGCTCCAGGCCCAGTACCCAAGGCTCTTCCAATGCCATCAAGCCGGTCAGTTGTACCACGCTCGACTGAAAACGTTTGTGGTACCCGTCGTAAGTGAACATACCTGGAATGCCATCTGTCAAGGGCTTGCCGCTGGCACGTTCCAACACCAAAGGCGCTGCTGGCCCCGCCGCACCGGCAACCGTGAAGGGCGCAATGTCAGAGCCAGTACGCATGCGTTTGAGGCGGCTGAAGATTCGCTGCTCAAGGGGATAGCTGACGAGCAAAGCGCGGACATTGCGGACCAGGTTGTCGTCCTTCGGCAAAGGCGATCTTGGTGGCCCCTGGGCCAGCAGAGCGTCCAACTGTTCCTCCAGGGCCTTGCGCTGCTCTTCAGGAATTCCACGATCCAGGCTGCGGTTCCAGTCCAGCGTGATCCAAGCCTTCAGGGCATCACTGTCAAAGTGCGCGGATTCATGCAGCATGACATAGCTCTTGAGAGCTTCATAGGCGAACTCGAGATTGTCCTTTTGGGCGCTGCGCAATTGATCTTCCAGCCGGCGCGCCAACTGCGGTAAAAATACGTCATTGAGTGATCGCTGATGGGCAACCGATGCGGCTGCACTGATCTTATCCCCCTGATAGAGACCAAGACCCATCAGCCACGGAGGTGCTCCGTCACCCAGAATCGGCGCGCGCCAGATGTCGCGCAGGCCTTGCAAAACCGGGGCCACTTGGGCAGGATTTTGCATGCGCGCAGGCATGGTCGCAAGGCCCTGCCGAGCCGGTTCCACTTGAGCTTCTATAGTTTTGAGATAGTCCCGGTTGCGCACCGCGCTGATCGTCCAGCCCCCTACCAGCGCAGCTGCCGCGATGCCCATGACCGCAAAAGCGGACAGCCGCAGCACATGGCGGCGGCGCTCCCATCGCATGTCAGCGCTGGCCAGGCGCTGTTCGGGGAAGACAACGTTTTGTAGCAACGAGGTGAGGAAGTAGCTGCGCGCACTGGCCTTGCTGGGCGCGACGACAACATGCTCGAGGCTAAAGCTGCGTGCAAGGTTGCCCATCAGTCGGTCAATCGGGCTGCCTTCCTGCGTGCCACTTGTGAAATAAACGCCCCGCACCCAGGGCGTTTGAGTAAACCTGGAGCCTGACAATACCTGGGTGACAAGCTCAGACACCAGGGGCCCGAGTGCGGCAAACTGCACTGGGAAACCAAAAATCGATGCCCGGCGAACGCTGTCCGTCTCACTTTGCATTCGCTCGATCAAGGCGGCATCAAGCCGTTCGGACAAGAGGCCAAACTCTCGCTTGAAGTCCAGCTCGAGTTGCGCGCTGGCTTGGTCTGAGACTGGCAGAGTGAAGCCCCATACCTGGGCGCGCTGCTCTTTTCCGAGATTTCCAAAATACTCATTGAAACCATGCAGCAAATCGCTTTTAGTAACCAAAATGTAGACTGGTAAACGAGTTGCCAGTGTGTTGTCAAGCTCCGCTAGCCGCGCTCGGATGGATGTGGCCAGAGCAGTGCGTGCTTCCACGCCGTGGCTGAGCAAGTCGGCCACGCTGATGGTCAAAAACACGCCGTTGAGCGGACGGCGGGGGCGCGACTTTTTGAGTAAATTGAGGAAGCCATCCCAGGCCGCTTTGTCCTCGGTCTGATGGCTGTCCTGGGTGGTATAGCGTCCAGCCGTGTCAATCAGCACGGCCTCATCGGTAAACCACCAATCACAATTGCGGGTGCC
>JANOTO010000006.1:0-3755 GCA_031416395.1 Rhodoferax sp.
TTCGGGTTCTTTTCCACTCAGAAATCCAATACGGTGACGGTCATCGTCCAGGCGGTCGAAGCGGTGCAAATCCGCCCCGCGCAAACCTTCAACCGCCCAGCCGGATCAGTTGCCGATTTACCCTATCGGATCACCAATACCGGCAATGTCACCAGCACCTACACCCTGGTTTTTGGAAACCTGCTGGGAGACAATTTCGATTTGACCGGGTTGACGCTGTTTATCGATGTTAATGGCAATGGCATCGCAGACGTTGGAGAGGCTGTGCTTGCGCTTGGCTCCACCATCACGCTTTCGCCCGGCCAGGGAATTGATGTGGTATTACGCGGGCAGATCGGCGTGGTCGTTCCAATCGGCCAAATCGCGCGGATCACCCTGAACGCCACCAGTCAGGTGCAAGGGGCCGTCAGCGCGGTGACCGACAGCGTGCTGGTCGTCGAGGGCCCGAGCATGCGTCTGCTGGTGAGCGTGTCCAAGCCCAACCCCGCGCCACTCGAAATCGTGACTTTCACAGTGACAGCCCAAAACGCGGGCGGCATCGCCGCCACCGGCGTGCCGGTGACGGTGGACGGCGTTGTGGTAACGCTGGTGCTGGTGCGCAATGCCATTCCAGCCAACACCACCTTCGTGCGGGTAGGTGCAGCAGGCGCAGGCATACCGCTGTACCACCTGGCAGGAGACCCCCCTAACACCTACTCATCCAAACCACCTGCCGATTTGTCCAACGTGGATGCGATTGCTTTTGGCTATGTCAAAATTTCCGCGCTGGAGAGCGAGGTGCGTAGCTTCGACGTGAAAATCAACGCCAATGCCAGTGGCGACATTCTTAACCAAGCGCAAATTTTCTTTGCTGGCCCCGGCCCGGCGGGTGTCGCTTTGGTGGATTCCAATCTGGTCGTCACGACCGTGCCGAATCTGTCCCCCACCATTACTTTTTTCAGGGATGCGGGCTACACCCAGCCGATCAGTTCCGCTGGGACCAACCAGATTGTCTTTCTTCAGGTCAACGCGTCCCGATGCAATCGGGATCCGGTCAAGGTTGAAACTTATACCGTCATCGTCAAGTCGGCCGTTACGGGTGACATTGAAAGCTATATCGCCACTGAAACCGGGCTCAATACCGGCTTGTTCCGAATCGATCCGCACATCGTCCTGACCAGCCAGACGGGCCGAGCCGGCGATAAATTGATGGCCACCACCCAAAACGACTCACTGAGCGCCAATTTTGTTGGCTGCAGCCAAATTGACATCGTGGTCAAGCTGCTGATTGATCCGTTTGGTGTCGTCTACAACGCCATCAGCAATTTACCCGTCAGCGGCGCCACGGTGGCGCTCTTTAACGTGACCCGCAATACGCTTGCAACGGTATTTGGCACGGACGGAATAACACCTGCACCCAAGACCGTGGTCACAGGCGTCGACGGCCGGTATGAATTCCCGACCGCTGAACCCGGCACTTACCGGCTGATAGTGACACCGCCTGTCAGCCACCGGTTCCCCTCGGTGGTGGTTCCTGCACTTTTGCCACCAGGGCGGCTGACCGATGCAAAAGGCTCTTACGGTGGCGAGTTTGAGGTCAGTCTGGCAACCGGGCCGGTGCATATTGACGTGCCCCTGGATGCCGATATTTTGGGCGGCCTGCTGCTGCAAAAAGCAGCCTCGCGCGCCAGCGTCGAGCTGGGTGAATTTGTTGACTACACCATCAACATTAAGAATGACAGCGGTCAACTGCTCGGCCAGATTCAAGTGGAAGATCAGTTGCCTGCGGGCTTTGCCTACGTGCCCAACAGCGCCCGCCTGGATGGTGGCACCACACGGTTGAATGGCTCCAGGCTGCCCGAGCCACAGGGCGGTGTTGGCCCCAAGCTGGCTTTTAATGTGGGTTCCATTCCTGATTCCGGGCTGCTTGCTTTGAGCTACCGCGTGCGGGTCGGGCCAGGGGCCTTGCAGGGCGACGGCATCAACCGCGCCCAGGCGCACAGCGCTGGCATTGCAACGCAAAGCGCTACCAAGGTCAGCAACATCGCCACGGCCACGGTGCAAGTTTTACCCGGCGTGTTCAGCGACCGCGGCTTCATCGTCGGCAAAGTGTTTGCCGACTGCAACCGTGATCGAATTCAAAATGGCGATGAGCGTGGCGTGCCAGATGTGCGTCTTTACATGGAAGACGGCACCTTTGTCACCACTGATGCCGAAGGCAAATTCAGCCTGTACAACATTCGCCCGCAAACGCACGTGCTCAAGGTCGATGTCACGACTCTGCCGCAAGGCGCCCAGTTGGCGCTGCTTGATGCGCGCAACGCGGGTGATGCCGGCAGCCGCTTTGTCGACATGAAAAAAGGCCAGCTCTTGCGGGTGAATTTTGCTCTGGACGGTTGCGCGGCGCCACTGATCGAGGCCATTGAACAACGCGCGGCGCGTGCGCGCACCGGTTCTGAAACCGAGTTCGCTGTCAAAGCGCGTATGAGCACCGATGGCGTCGTGCCGCCACTGGATGCCAAGGCATTGCCAGCCAGCGGACTCCTGGGCGACAAGGCCCAGCTCAGCGTGGCGGCAGGTGCCAAGCCCGGCACCTTAGGCTCGGCAGCGCCTGTCGCGGTTGCTGAACGCCTGAATTTGGACAAGCTGCTGCCGACACTCGATGCCAGCCTGCAGATCATTGCCCCAGAAGACAAAGCGAGCTTCAGCGCCGCGCAGACCGACATCGTGGTGAAAGGCGCAATCGGCAACACATTGCGCCTGCGCATCAACGGCATCGAAGTCTCTGAAAAACGCGTGGGCCGCAAATCCGTCCTTGAATCAAATGGCGTAGAGGCGTGGCAATACATTGGTGTTGATTTGAAATCCGGGCTTAACAGCATCGAGCTGGAGCAGGTCGATCAGTTCGGCAACGTGCGCGGCAAAACCACCATTCAAGTCAGCGCTTCCGGTAAATTTTCCAAAATTAGCGTGCAAGTGCCTGTGGCCAGCCTCCCCGCCGATGGCAGAACCACCACCGAAGTGACTGTGCGTGCGACGGACTCCGAGGGTTTGCCCATCAAAGGCCGCGTTCCAGTGACGCTGGAGACTTCTGTCGGCACCTGGCTGGCGAAGGACTTGGACCCCAAAGAGCCGGGTTTTCAGTTGTTCGTGGAAGACGGTGAAGCCACGCTGTCGTTGCTGTCGCCGCTGGACCCTGGTGAAACCGAGATTCGCGCTTGGTCAGGCGACATCAAAGGCCAGGCCTTGTTGAAGTTTTTGCCCGAGCTGCGCCCGATGATTGCGGTGGGCGTGATTGAGGGGGCCATCAATTTCAGAAACCTCAGCGCCCAGGCGCTGCAGCCTGCGCGCTCGCAAGACGGCTTCGAGCAGGAACTGCGCCATTTCTCGCACACCAGCGCCGATGGCAAGCGCGATGTAGGCGCACGCGCCGCCCTGTTCCTTAAAGGCAAGATCAAGGGCGAGTATTTGTTGACACTTGCCTATGACTCAGACAAAGCCAACAAAGAGCGGCTTTTTCGCGATATCCAGCCCGACGAGTTCTATCCGGTGTATGGCGATGATTCCGTCAAGGGCTTTGATGCGCAGTCCACCGGCCTGTTTTATGTGCGGGTCGACAAAGGTAGCTCCTATGCGCTGTATGGCGACTTCAACACCCAGGCTCAAAACACCCGCTCGGGCCTCCCGACGCGCCAGCTCAGCCAGTACAACCGCAGTTTGAATGGCGCGCGCACGCACATAGAAGGCGAACAAGGCAGCCTGAACGCGTTTGCCGC
>JANOTO010000007.1:0-9209 GCA_031416395.1 Rhodoferax sp.
ATATTGATCACCATGGGCGGCATGATCATTGGCGAGGAGTTGATCAAGGTGATTTGGGGTGCGCAGCAAATCCCGCTGCCACTGCCCGAGGGTATGCGTGGCGCGATCTTGGTGGGTGATTCGGTGATTGAAAAATACCGGCTGTTGGCGGTGGTTGTTGGCCTGCTGGTCTTTGGCGTTCTCGCCTGGACGTTGAACCGCACCAAGCTCGGCCTGCTGATTCGCGCTGGCGTGCAAAACGGCGAGATGGTCGAAGCGCTGGGCTACCGCATCCGTCGCCTGTTCATCGGCGTGTTCGTCGCAGGCAGCGCGCTGGCAGGTTTGGGCGGTGTGATGTGGGGCCTGTTCCAGCAAAACCTGGTGCCGCAGATGGGTGCGCAGGTGAATGTGCTGATCTTCATCGTCATCATCATCGGCGGCTTGGGCTCGACGGGAGGCGCGCTGATTGGCGCGCTGTTAGTGGGATTGATGTTGAATTACACCGGGTTTCTGTTGCCCAAAATGGCGCTATTTTCCAACATCGCGTTGATGGTGGCGATTCTTTTGTGGCGGCCTCAGGGTGTGTACCCAGTGGCGAACAGATGATGCTGAATCGGATCCTTTCTCACGACCTTCCGCGCAGCCGCGTGCTGGCGCTGATGCTGGCCGCGTTGCTGATCGCGCTGGCGTTTGCGCCATTTATCTTCCCTGGCGTGAAGGCGCTGGATGTGGCGGCCAAGGTGCTGATCTTTCTCGTGCTGGTTGCCAGTTTCGATTTGCTGCTGGGCTTCACCGGCGTCGTGAGTTTTGCCCACACCATGTTCTTTGGCATTGGTGCCTACGGCATTGCCATTGCTACCACGCGCATGGGCCCAAGTTGGGCGGCGCTGGCGACGGGGTTGCTGGCATCGCTGGCGGTTTCGTTTGTGCTGTCGCTCGCGGTAGGGCTGTTTTCGCTGAGGGTGCGCGCAATCTTCTTTGCGATGATCACGCTGGCGGTGGCCTCGGCATTTCAAACGCTGGCTTCGCAGCTGTCAGATTTAACCGGCGGTGAAGACGGCTTGACCTTCAAGTTACCCGCACTGCTTTCGGCCAGTCACGAGTTTTCTGAAACACCGTTTTTTGGGGTCTCACTGGATGGCAAATTGCTTTGCTACTACCTCTTGTTCTTCACCGCGCTGATTCTGTTCCTCGCCTTGCTGAGAATCGTCAACTCGCCGTTTGGCCGGGTATTGCAAGCGATTCGAGAGAACGAGTTCCGCGCCGAGGCGATTGGCTACCGCGTGGTGGTGTATCGCACCACATCGAGCATTCTGTCGGCGCTGTTCGCCTGCATGGCGGGCGCGATGCTGGCCATCTGGCTGCGCTATAACGGGCCAGACACGTCGCTCTCATTCGAGATCATGATGGACGTGCTGCTGATTGTGGTGATCGGCGGTATGGGCACGGTTTACGGCGCGGCGATTGGGGCTGCGCTGTTTTTGGTCGCGCAAAGCTATTTGCAAGATATGCTGAAGCTTGGCAGCGAAGCCGCGTCCAGCCTGCCGTGGCTGGGGGCGTTGCTGTCGCCAGACCGCTGGTTGCTGTGGCTGGGCGTTCTGTTTGTTCTGTCGGTCTACTACTTCCCCACCGGCGTGGTGGGTCGCTTGCGTGCAGGAGCTAAGCGGTGAGCTTTACCTCGCACTACCTGAGCTGCGCGGGGCGTGAAATTCACTACACCGAGTGGGGCGCGCAACACAGCAAAACGGTGATTGCCTGGCACGGCTTGGCGCGCACCGGACGTGACATGGACGAGCTGGCCGCATACCTGAGCGAGCGCGGCTACCGCGTGATCTGCCCGGACACCATTGGACGCGGCTTAAGCCAGTGGAGCCCTAATCCTGACGCGGAATATTGCCTGGCCTTCTATGCCCAAATCGCTGCTGACTTGTTGGATCAACTCCGGATTGATCGCGCTCATTGGGTTGGAACATCAATGGGTGGTGCCTTGGGCATGGTGTGCGCATCGGGCTTGTTTCAACCTGCGATGAAGGCAAAAATCCAGAGCTTGACTCTGAACGACACTGCACCGCAAGTAGCAGATGCTGCCATCGCCCGCATCCGCGCCTACGCGGGCAGCCCGCCCGCATTCGCAACGGTGCGCGAGCTGGAAGCGTTTTTCCGGCAGGTCTACAAACCGTATGGTTACCTGAGCGACGCGCAGTGGTGCCGCTTGACCGAAACCTCCACGCGCCGCCTGCCAGATGGCCGTGTCACCCCGCACTATGACCCGGCGATGGTGCAGCAGTTCATCAGCCATCCGAACGACTACTTGATATGGGATCACTACGACGCACTTGATTTACCTGTGCTGTGCCTGCGCGGCGCTGAATCAGACCTGGTGCTGCGCGAGACCACGGCCCTGATGATGCAGCGCGGCCCTGGCTTGCGTGATCTGACCCAGTTGATCGAGATTGAGGGCTGCGGTCATGCGCCGGCGCTGAATGTTGCAGATCAGTTGCAGCGGGTAGGGGCGTTTATTGGCAGCCACAAAGGGCGCAGTTGAGGCGCTGCGTGCTGAAGGCGCTTTAAAACATACCGCGTATTGGCGGAAGCTGTGAGATTCGAACTCACGGAGGGGATAAACCCTCGCCGGTTTTCAAGACCGGTGCCTTAAACCGCTCGGCCAAGCTTCCATCCCGCTATTTTAACCGGGTTCGGCGCGTCAACGGTTTACGCCGTGTTGGCGACGGCGTCTACGCTCAACGCGCAGATCTTTCTGCGCAACAATCGCCTGAATGCGCCAGGGTCAGCTTTGCGTTCTGCGCCGCGTGGACTGGCGTCCCGCACCAGCGGATGGGCGCGGCGATCTGCGTTTGGGCTGAATCCTGCGGTGTAAATTCGGGCTGCGCCTTGTTCGACACCCAATTCGCAGCCGAAGCGGCTCGCCATTTCTGCCTCCAAATGCGGTGCAATACAGGCGACGTGTGCGAGCCCGCGCAAGTTCTCGGCGAGCCCGTGGGGATCGACGCCGTAGTAGTGGGTTTGAGGTCGATTCACCAGGGCAATGACAGGCAGCTTACGTTCATTTGAGAGCAGATGCTTGCATAGTGCATCAAGCTGCCAGTAGTCAACCACCTCACGGGGGGCACCCTGCACAGCAAGCCCTGCGTCCTGCAAATCCAAAGCCTCAACCCAATCGCCTAGCAGGCGCGGTGGAGCCACGACCAGCGGGGACTCGGGGATATCTGTGCAGGCGGTTTGCAGGCGCAGCTCGTCGGCGGCACCGTTGTCAATCACCTGGACGCGCGTCATCCAGGTGCGCGAGCTGGCGCGCTGCGTGTGTGCAACTGACAACGACCATGACGATGTACCGTTTGGTTCGTCGCCTGCGGTGCGAACCAGCAACTCCTGACCAGGCAGAGCCTGCTCAAAATTGGCAAGCGCCATCTGGGCTTCAGTGGGCAGCAGCCGTGGCCACTTGGCACCCACCCACGCCCAAGCCAACTCGCGCGCTCTTGATCGATTGGCTTGTGAGTGGCTGGTGCTGCAGAGATTGGATCGTACGACGACTTTCATGAGAACGGAATGGAGCCTATGTTTCTGCAGTTAACGCAAGTTTCAGGCCATCGCCGGCGCGGATTGGGAGTACAACTCGTTGCGCCATCAGCATTCCCCGCTGTTCAATGAAAGCCACCACTTCAGTCAAGCCCGTCAGCGTTTTCAGATTGGTCATCACAAACGGCTTGAGTCCCTTTGCAGTGGTTCGCATGCGGCGGGTGTCGGCTTCCATCACGCTTAAATCAGCACCCACGTGCGGAGCCAGGTCGGTCTTGTTGATGACAAACAGATCGCTTTTGGTGATTCCGGGGCCGCCCTTGCGCGGGATTTTTTCACCGGCGGCCACGTCGATCACGTAGATCGTCAAATCGCTCAGCTCGGGGCTGAAGGTGGCTGCCAGGTTGTCGCCGCCACTCTCGATAAAGACGGTGTCGGCGTTGGGAAAGTCCACCAGCATGCGGTCAATGGCTTCAAGATTGATTGACGCATCTTCGCGGATGGCCGTGTGCGGGCAGCCGCCAGTTTCCACGCCCATGATGCGCTCAGCATCCAGCGCACCGCTTACGGTGAGAATGCGCTGGTCTTCCTTGGTGTAGATGTCGTTGGTGATGGCCACCAGGTCGTATTGGCTGCGCATGGCTTTGCACAGCATCTCCAGCAGGGTGGTTTTGCCGGAACCGACGGGGCCGCCGATGCCGACGCGCAAAGGGGGCAAGTTTTTAGTGCGGTTTTTGATGTGGTGCAGGTTGGACATGGTGAGTTTCAGGATCTGAACAGCCGTGAGTATTGCACTTCATGCTGGCTGCTCAAAATAGCCAGCATGGGCGAGAAGGCTTGGCGATCATCATCATCCAAAGCCATGGCGTAGTCAATCGCAGCCGGAATTTCTGCGGTGAGTCTGGACAAAATGCGCTGGCCCGCGCTTTGGCCCAGCGGCACGGACTTGATCGCCGCTTGTGTCATATTTTCAGCCCAGCCGAACGCAAATGCTAGAAGGCAGTCGCGCAAGGATGCCTGCGTGCTGGACGCTGCGAGTGCAAACGCAAGCGGGTAGGTGGGTTGCATTTGCGCGCAAGCAGCGATCTGCTCGGGTGTCGCAGTGTTGTGGTTGCGCAGCCACTCCAGCAGCGATCTGGACATTTGCTCGGTTTGCGCCCGAAACTCGCTGCTTTCACGAGTTTGCAATACCCAGCCGTTGAGACTATTCAGTTGCTCGAAGTCGCTACACCGCCAAGCGTCAAGGGCTTTGGCGACCACGGCCAAGTCTCCACGCGCTAGCGCTAAGTGCAGTTGATCAATCAACCAGGCCGACGCTGCAAACTCCGTCGCCGATTCGACCGAATTGACGAACGCCTCCAGCCCCTCAGAATAAGAAAAACCGCCAATGGGCAGCGCGGGCGATGCCAGCCACATCAGCTGCATCAGGCTGGAATCGAGCACGTTTTGGCCGGGCTCAGTGGTGGTGGGAATGGTCGTGCCCCGCGTGCGCATGGGCAGGGGCACGCCCGCCGCTGGCATAGGCGCCATTCTCTGGCTCAAACGCTTCATCCACCGCATGCACGATCAAATGCATGGCGCGCAGCAAGTCGGCCAGCACGTGATCAGGTTCAATCTTCAAGTGATCGAGTTTAAGCTCGATGGGCACATGCCGGTTGCCCAGGTGATACGCGGCACGAAGCAGGTCATACGGAGAGCCGTGCTGCGTGCAGTGGGTGATGCGCAATACCGATTGGGGCGCCGCGATGACTTTGATCAGCGAGCCGTCTTCAGCCACCAGCACATCACCCCCGCGCGTCACTGTGCCGCGCGGCAGAAAAACACCGACTTGACGGCCTGACGAGTCGGTTGCATCAAATCGGCTTTTCTGGCGCACGTCCCAATCCAGCTCGATGGTCACGGCACGTTTGAGCAGAACAGGTGCCAGGCCTTTGCCTTGCGGCATGAGTTTGGAGGCTTGAAGCATCAAAATAGGAAGTAGCGCTGTGCCATCGGCAAGCTCACTGCGGGCTCGCAGGTCAGCAATTGCCCATCCGCCCGCACCGAGTAGGTCTGTGCGTCGATCTCCATCTTGGGCAAATAGCTGTTGTGCACCATGTGCTGCTTGCGAATGCCCCGAATGTTCTTGACGGCGCTCAAACTCTTGGCCAGACCAAAGCGCTCCTCGATACCCGCGTTCATTCCCGCCTGCGAGACAAAGGTGATCGAACCGCGCGACAGGGCCCCGCCAAACGCGCCGAACATGGGCCGGTAATGCACCGGCTGGGGCGTGGGGATGGACGCATTTGGGTCGCCCATCGCCGCCATGGCGATGAAGCCACCTTTCAAAATCAGCGCAGGCTTCACGCCAAAGAAGGCGGGCTTCCAAACCACCAAATCAGCCCATTTGCCCGCCTCAATACTGCCCACCTCATGGCTGATGCCGTGGGCGATGGCCGGGTTGATGGTGTATTTGGCGATGTAGCGTTTGACGCGGTTGTTGTCATTGCGTTCGGTGTCGCCCGACAATGCGCCGCGCTGCGCCTTCATCTTGTGTGCCGTCTGCCAGGTGCGGATGATCACCTCGCCCACGCGGCCCATGGCCTGGCTGTCGCTGCTCATCATGCTGATGGCGCCCATGTCGTGCAGGATGTCTTCAGCGGCAATCGTTTCTTTGCGGATGCGGCTCTCGGCAAAGGCCAAGTCTTCGGCAATCGCCGGGTCAAGATGATGGCAGACCATCAGCATGTCCACATGCTCATCCAGCGTGTTGACGGTGTAGGGCATGGTGGGGTTGGTGGAGCTGGGCAAAAAGTTCGCCTCGCCCACCACGCGCAGAATGTCGGGCGCATGGCCGCCACCCGCGCCTTCGGTGTGAAACGCGCACAAGCTACGACCCTTGGTGGCGGCAATCGTGTTCTCCACGAAGCCTGATTCATTCAAGGTGTCTGAATGAATCGCCACCTGTGTGTCGCTAGCCTCGGCCACGTCCAGACAGTTGCTGATCGCCGCTGGTGTGGTGCCCCAGTCTTCGTGCAGCTTCAGACCAATCACACCTGCATTGATTTGCTCGTGCAGAGCGGCGGGCAGTGACGCATTGCCTTTGCCCAGAAACCCCAAATTAATCGGGAACGCATCTGCTGCCTGCAACATGCGCTCGATATTCCACGGCCCTGGCGTGCACGTTGTGGCAAAAGTGCCGGTGGCTGGGCCGGTGCCGCCGCCCAGCATGGTGGTGACCCCACTGGCCAATGCCTCTTCAATTTGCTGCGGGCAAATGAAATGAATGTGTGAGTCGATCCCGCCTGCAGTGACGATGTTGCCCTCACAACTGATGATCTCGGTGCCGGGGCCGATGATGATGTCGACACCCGGCTGTACGTCCGGGTTGCCCGCCTTGCCAATGGCCACGATTCGCCCGCCCTTCAAGCCGATATCGGCCTTCACGATGCCCCAATGGTCGAGGATGAGTGCATTGGTCATCACGCAATCGACCGCACCTTCAGAGCGCATTTTTTGAGACTGCGCCATGCCATCTCGGATGGTCTTGCCGCCGCCGAACTTGACTTCTTCGCCGTAGCCGACGGGGCTCCCGTCGGCGCTGGTCAAGCCCATGCCAGCGCCGAGTGTGAAATCTTTTTCGACCTCAATTAACAAGCCCGTATCCGCTAGGCGAACCCGGTCGCCCACAGTGGGTCCAAAAATCTCCGCATAAGCGCGTCGTCCAATCGTTGCCATGGCTTAAAGCGCTCCTTGAATTTGACCTTGAAATCCGAACACCAAGCGCGCTCCCGCAAAATCGACCAGATCCACCGTGCGCTGTTGCCCCGGCTCAAAGCGAACCGCCAAGCCTGACGCAATATTGAGCCGCATGCCGCGTGCCGCCGCTCGGTCAAAGCCCAGCGCGCCATTGGTTTCGGCAAAGTGGTAATGTGAGCCCACCTGAATCGGGCGGTCGGCCGTGTTTCGCACGACGAGGGTGATGGTGCGGCGGCCTGCGTTCAGAACGTGGTCAGGGCCGTCAGAGGGAATGATTTCACCGGGTGTCATGGTTTTCAGGTCAATGTCAGTGGAATCAGACAATCGGCTGGTGCACAGTCACCAGCTTGGTGCCATCAGGGAAGGTGGCCTCGACCTGGATATCGGGAATCATCTCGGCAATCCCATCCATGACATCGGTGCGTGCCAAAACCGTGCGTCCAAAACTCATCAGTTGGGCGACCGTTTTGCCATCGCGAGCACCCTCCATCACAGCGGCGCTGATGTAGGCCATGCTCTCCGGATAGTTCAATTTAAGCCCGCGCGCCTTGCGCCGCTCTGCCAGCAGGGCAGCGGTGAATATCAGGAGTTTGTCTTTTTCGCGCGGAGTGAGTTCCATATCAGGCGGCTGTGGCTTTCGTTTCAATTCTTGCATTGTTACGCAACTTGTATGCCTTTGAAAGCGCACAAAAACCTCCACTGCGCGTTGCCGCAAAGCACTAAGACGGGGCATCCCTCCATACAAACCCGAACGCCAACGACAGGTTTTGGTGCGAGTTGCTGCCCTTGATTGGTGCGAACTGCTGCCTGTGAGGTCATTCGAGTCTCACCTTCGTGTCAACAGCACCGGCACCCATGTCTGGCACGTTGTTTGCGAAGTCACTTGCAACTGTTTGAAACTTATCCGCAGTTTGAGCCCAAGAATTTCTTTTTCACTTCTACCTTTGGAGAACCATGATGAATCGTCGAGGACCCCTTAAAGCCATTGCAGCCGCAGCCGCTGTTGCGACAGGTGCATTTACTTTTGCGCTGCCCGCGTTTGCGCAAGCGGGCGGCACGATCAAGGTCGGCATTCTGCACAGCCTGTCGGGCACCATGGCAATTTCAGAAACTGTGTTGAAAGACACCGTGCTGATGGCAATTGACGAGATCAACGCCAAGGGCGGCGTGCTGGGCAAGAAGTTGGAGCCCGTGATTGTGGACCCAGCCTCCAACTGGCCCCTTTTCGCCGAAAAAACCAAGCAGTTGCTCGGTCAAGACAAAGTCGCCGTGATCTTCGGTTGCTGGACATCGGTATCCCGCAAGTCCGTGTTGCCGGTGGTTGAAGAGATGAATGGCCTGCTGTTCTACCCCGTGCAGTACGAGGGCGAAGAGCTGTCCAAAAATGTGTTTTACACGGGCGCTGCGCCTAACCAACAAGCGATTCCCGCAGTTGATTACTTGATGAGCAAGGACGGCGGTGCCGCCAAGCGTTGGGTGCTGTTGGGCACAGACTACGTGTACCCGCGGACTACCAACAAAATTCTGCGCGCTTACTTGAAATCCAAGGGCGTGAAAGACACCGACATTGATGAGAAGTACACACCCTTCGGTCACTCGGACTACCAGACCATCGTGGCGGACGTGAAGAAGTTCTCTGCCGGTGGAAAGACGGCAGTGATCTCAACCATTAACGGTGACTCTAACGTGCCCTTCTACAAAGAGCTGGGTAATGCCGGCTTGAAAGCCAAAGACGTGCCTGTGGTCGCGTTCTCTGTCGGTGAGGAAGAGCTGCGTGGTGTGGACACCAAGCCGCTGGTGGGCCACCTGGCTGCATGGAACTACTTCCAGTCGATCAAGAACCCGACCAACGATGCGTTCATCAAGAAGTGGTCTGATTATGCGAAAGCCAAAGGTATCGCAGGCCACAAAGACAAAGCTTTGACCAACGACCCGATGGAAGCCACTTACATCGG
>JANOTO010000008.1:0-12185 GCA_031416395.1 Rhodoferax sp.
CTCGGCTTCATCGCGGTGGTGTCGCTGGTTTTGTATGGCACGTTTGTGCTGGTGCAAACGGTGCGGCACCGCGATTATTTTTTGCCGGAAAACGCCGACCTTGATGCCGACGCGCACGCCGAGCCACCCCCTGCGAGCACGGCCATCATCAGCGCGGCGCTGCTTGTGGCCTGCCTGGCGGCGGTGGTGTTAATTGGCAAATCACTGGCTCCGAACATTGAAAGCGTGGTGACGGCACTGGGCGCACCGCCCGCTTTGGTGGGCATCATCATTGCCGCCGTGGTGTTAATGCCCGAAGGCCTGGCCGCCGTGCGCGCCGCCCGTGCCAACCGCTTGCAGACCAGCCTCAACCTGGCGCTGGGATCGGCACTGGCGACAATTGGGTTAACCATTCCGGCCGTCGCCATCGTCTCGCTGGCAACCGGTTGGACGCTGACCCTGGGCATTGACCTCAAATCCACAGTGCTGCTGATGCTCTCGCTGATAGTGGCGACTCTGTCGCTGGGCACCGGGCGCACCACGGTGCTACAGGGTGTGGTGCACCTGGTGATTTTTGCGGTTTATCTTTTCACGACCATCGTGCCTTAGAGCGCGTTGACCTGCTTCGGGTAGCGGCTGTCGACCCAGCTTTCAAACTGCGCACACATGGCCTGGTCAGACTGGTCATTGTCGGCAATCAACTCATCGCCGTGCACGATGCGGATCGTGGCATCCAGCCCCGCAGACGGCGCGCTGGGGTAAGCGCGTGCGGCAGCCGCAGTCATCTTGCGCTGGGCGGCATTCCAGGCTTGCTCAACCGACTGGTTGCAATGCTCGGCCAGGTACTTGGCATTGAAGGCCTCGCCCGTCAAACTCACCAGCGTGGCGTTGTGGTTGATGCCGTTGCCGCGTGCCCAGTAGTGCTCGGACAGCAGCGGGCCGATGGCGGGGTTGTCCGTCAGGTAGCCATACTCACGTTCGAAATAAGCGCGGGTTTGGTACACCGCCATGTGCGCCAGCAGGTAGCCGTGGTAGGCCGCTGCGGATTCCTGATTCAACAAATGCGGAATGGCCAACAGGGGGCGCGGCCCGATGGTCACACCCAAAATGCGCAACTCAGTCTCGCGCGCCAAGGCCAGCACGCGGGGGGTGTTGAGGTCGGCATCGGCAAGCTGGTACAGCGCGCACTCAAAGTACGCCACCACCAACGCGCTGCGCTCATGAAACGCCGCGAATGGCTGGGTGGTGACGATGCGCTCATGAATCAACGCATCCGGCACGGCCTCGCCCTTCGCGTTGCGGGCGTAGCGTTTGAGCCAATCGGCATCGTCCAGCAGGCTGTCACAGAACATCGATTGCGTCTCGGCATAAGCCATTGACGTGGGGGCAAACTCCTGCGAGAAACACGGCGAGTTTTGCGTCACATTGGCCATGTGTGCGGCGTGGCCACCTTCGTGAAACAGCGTGCCGATCGCACGCGCGCCACTGCCCACCTGATCCGGCGTGGCGCTGGCGGTGAAGTTGATTTGCCCGGGCACCCACTGGCCTTTCGCATCAAAGTAGCAGGGCATGGGGCCGTGGCAAAAGCCGTTTTGAAACTTGCCTTTGCGCTCCATCAAATCCAACTGCAAAGAGGCACCGCGATAGACGATGCCCAGGTTTTGAAAGCTCTGCATCCAGCGTTGCAGGCCTTTGCCAAAGCTGAAATACGGGTCTAACTGGCGCGTCACATCACCGCTGATGTGAAAGCGCAGGTTCCAGCCCTGCACGGCTTGCGCGCCTGCGCGCTCGGCCAGCTCGCTTAACGCGCGGGTATTGGCCTGGGAGGTGCGCGCCTCAAAGTCATCCAGAATCGCAAAGAGCTGGGCCGTGCTCATCTGCTCGTTCTTTTGCACTTTGTAGTCAAAGTAAGTGGCAAAGCCCTGGGCACGGGCGAAGGCGTTACGCTTTTTGACGATGTTCAACAAGCCGTTGTCCAGCACCCACTTCTCAAGGCTCAGCATCGCATCGTGTGATGTTTTGCGCGAGGCTTCCACCGGGTTGGTGCCGATGTTGGTCGCAAGCTGGCTCAAGGTGGCTTCTTCAACCTCACCCGCTTCATTGGTGTGGGTGAGCACCAGGCTGCGCCGCTTGGCAAACAGGTCAGATTCGAGCTTGATCAACTCCGCCATCCGTTGGCGCGCGGCGTCGCTGTCGATGATGTTGCTCTCGAATAGCGCCAGCCAGCCTTTGAGGCCGTGGTGCAGCGCGCGGGCCGCGTCATCCGCATCCGTCGCGGGAAGACTCGCCAAGGCACTGCGCACGGAGGCCAACCGCGCCGGATCTGAAATGAAATTCTTGTAGGACTCTTCGGCTTTAGAGAAACCCGCATCGTCATTGGAAGTGGCCATGTAGGTGGCCCAAAACAGATCTTCCTTCGGTCTGTGAACCGCCAGGTAGGCAACGTTGAGCGCATCAAAGACTTCGCGGGCTCCTTGCATTTCGGATGTCCTTCTCAATCAACTGCGCTGCATAGTGGCGCGCAATGACTCGTTCAAGATACCCAAGCTCTCGGCCAGATGGGCTTGGGTCTCGATGGAAACTTTGTCAGCTGATTTGCCGCCTGTTTTGGCGACTGCCGTGCGCAAGTCCACCTGCAAGCGCGTCGCATGCAGACGCGCGAGGCTGAGCGCATCTGCTGGCAGGCCTGGCGCGCCACGTGTAAGCGTAGCTTGCAGGCGGCGCAGGTGCTCGCGTTGCAGGTTGCGGCGCAGGCCGTCGATCTCACTGCCGCTTTTAAGTTCGCTCCAGATGCTCGATTGCAGCGTGGCATACACCTCGCTCAATGAGATCATGCCTTTGCGCTCAGTGGGCTCAAGGTAATTGGGCAGGTCCAGCAGGCGCTGCGCGGTGCCGCCGCCCAACAGGCGATCCATGGCGGTGGTTTGTGCGCGCAGCACGACACTGCGCAGGTTGACCGGGCCATCACGCTCCCATTCGTTGTAGTCCGCCCCGAGGTTGGCGAGGAACTTGGGGTCGAACTTGAAGCTGTCCACACTGAACAGTCCCGTCGCCAAAAACTGCAAGGCCTCACGCTGCTTGGCAGGCTCCACCGGCTTGAAGTTGGCGCGTCCCGTGTTGCTGCCCGGCAGATCACGCAGGGTGTACATGCCGCCCACATATTTGCCGACCAGCTCCGAGGCGCGTTGCAATTGACTAAAGCCCGCCAGCAGACTGCGCCGCTGACGCAGCGGGTCGTCCCCGGCCTGGGGTTTGCGGTTTTGCACGCGCGCCCATAGCTCCTGCGAGAGCTTCAGGCGTCTTTTGTAATACGCCAGCGGGTCGTCGCCTAAGTCAAAGCGATTCGCCAGCGGGTCGATGCCATCGCTGCCAAAGCCGCCGGCATCGGCATCATCAGCATAGGCCAGCGCGGGCTCGACGCTGCGCGCGGCGATTTTGGCCAGTTCGACGGCTTCGGTCGCAGCATCCAAGGGCTTGTAGGCAAATTCAATGGCCCAATAGTCGTAGGCCCCGAGGGTTTTGTTATTCAATGCCGCTTGCGACTCACCTTGCAGCGCCAGGTTGTAGGCGTTGTAGTCCATCACCGAGCCGGAAATACCTTGGCTCTCGGTAAAGTTTTTGTCTTGCAACTGCGCGCGACTGACGGTGGTGGAAGCCTTGAAGTTGTGCTTCAAACCCAGCGTGTGGCCGACCTCGTGCATGATGGTGTCTTTGATGACATCCTGCACAAACGCCTCGGCCTCGGGGCCATCCGGCGCGATGTCGCCACGCGCCTCCAACACGTCCAGCGCAAAGTCCATCTCGGTGGCGGCGTCGTGTGCGTAGGTGCAGAAGCGGTCATGCTTATGACCGGTTCGGCTTGCAGCGTTTGACGCCATGAACTGCGCAAGGCGCGCATCACTGCCTGTGCCCGCATCTTCGACGATGAAGCGCCGAGAGCCGCGTGCAAACACATCGCTCATGCCGATGTCGGCATCCAGAATCTCGCCCGTGCGCGGGTCTGCGCTGCTGGGGCCAATCGCAAAGCCCACATCGGCACCGACAAACCAGCGGATCGAGGCATGCACCGAGTCCATGTTGTCCCAATCGGCATCATCGGGCTGCTGTTTGGCCAACACGGCGTTTTTGAAGCCGATCTTCTCAAACGCTTTGTTCCATTCGGTGATGCCCGCAGACACCGCTGGGCGGTATTTCGGGGGAATGTTCTTGTCCATCCAGTAGACAATGGGCTGCACCGGCTCTGACATCGCCGCTGCGGGGTCTTTTTTCTCAAGCCGCCAACGGCTGACGTAATGCACGCGGGTGTTGGGCTTCTGGTCGCTGCTCAGGTCGTTGAAGGTCTCGGTGAAGTGGCCTAGGCGCGGATCGGACAAACGCGCGGCCATCGGCTTCTCGGGCAGGGCCGAGAAGTTGTAGACAAAGGTGACGAAGAAGCTGCGCGGGTCCGGCGTGGCCTGGGGTGGCTTTGGACTCGGAATCGGTGGCGGTGTCATCGGTGGCGCGGGGATGCGCGGCGTGGCAAAGTGAACGCGGGCATTCAGCGTGCTGATGCTGGCATCACTGCGAGTCGCCTCAAAGAACGAGTTGCTGCGATCCAGCCCAAACGGCAGGCGAAATGCCGACTCAATCCGCGTGGAGTAGCCTGCAATGTCTGACAGCATGAAGCCCGCATCGACCAGCACCGATTTGCGCTCCGGGTGATCGGCGCTGGCGACGGCCATGCCCGCCACCAGGCTGGGTGAAAACGCCTGCGACACCGCGAGCTTGGAGCCGCCCCCGCCGCCATCACCCCGGTACTTGGTGTTGAGGGCGATCAATTGCATCTGATTGCCGATGCGCCGCCACTCGACCAGCGCCTCGTAGCTCATCTGGCTCGCGTACAGCCCGCGCTCACCCACCGAGTTGGCGACGTTGACGGTGAACAAAAACGGCTTGTTCATGCCCGCTTTGGGGATCTCCAGCCAAACTTTTTCGTCTTTGCGCCAGATCGGGAACAAGCCCGCCTGTTGCTTGGCATCTTTGATGATGTCGGCAAACGGCTTGGGCGCGACGGGGTCGACTGGCGGCACAGGAGGCCTGGCAGCCACGGCGGCGCTGGCCGCACCTGCTGGGGCGGACGCGGCTGCACGGGGTGCGGATGCGGCGCTGGTGGGCGCTGGTGCGGCTGCAACAGTTGCTGAAGCTGCTGCTTGCGCTGGAGTTTCGCCAGTGGGCTGGCGCATCGCGATCCCCGCGCAGCCCGACAGCAGCAGGCCCGTGGCCGCGAGGCGAAGCGTCAAGGGCAATTTGAATTGAGAAGAAATGTGCATGGTGTTTGCAAATGATCAAGGCAGTGAAAATACCTGCTGACGATACCCGCTTTCGGCACGAAATCGAGAAAGACCCTTGACGGAGATACCCCTACTGGGTGTTTTGCCACAGCCCCCGATTCACTATATAATATATAGCTACTTATGCAATATATACGAGAGCTAATGCACTATTTTATTAGTAAAATGGCCTTGATCGTCATTTTTTAACCGATAATTAACTCTCAGGTTCATTTTACGACCTGCAGCGATGCCCTTTGCGGCACCGAGTCGCAGGTCATCTGCTAACCTCATGGTCAATGCCCGCACCGCTCAAGTTCCAACCGACCCCGCTGTCCGCAGCCCCCACTAAGGCACAAGCTGCACCCAGCCAAATGGTGTTGACATTGGCGCTGCTGCTGGGCATACAGCCCGTCACCACTGATCTGTTCCTGCCCGCCCTGCCCACCATCACCGACGGCTTTGGCGCCAGCATGGCCCAAGCGCAGCTAACGTTGACGGCGCTGTTGCTAGCGTTTGGCATCTCGCAATTGTTCTGGGGGCCGCTGTCAGACCGCTTTGGCAGACGGCCGATTTTGCTTGTGGGGTTGAGTGCCTACGTTGCCGCTGCCGTGGCCAGCGCGATGGCCCCTAGCATGGATTGGTTGATCAGCTTTCGCGCAATTCAGGGAGCCGCCATGGGCGCTGCGGTGATGTGCGCGCGGGCCATCGTGCGTGATGCTTATACGCCTGCCCAAGGTGCGCGCACCATGTCAAAAGCGTTGAGCGGCCTGGGCGTGATTGCGTGTGTGTGCGCACCACTGGGTGGCCTGCTGTCAGACCTGTACAACTGGCGCGTCGCATTGCTGGCAGTGGCAGTGTTTGGCGCAGTTTGCCTGGGCGTGGTGGCGCTGCGCTTTACCGAGACACTCGCACGCAAGAACCCCCTGGCCCTGCAAGCCGCAAGCCTTGTGCGCACCTGGGGCAGCATCATCCGCCACCCGACTTTCATCGCGTACTCGGCGCTGTCCGTTGGCTCCTATGGCGGGCTGTTCACGTTTTTGGCAGCCTCGTCGTTTGTGTTCATCAAGGTGCTGGGCTTGAGCAAGACGCAATACGGATTTGTGATGTTCTCGGTGTCGTTTGTCTACATTCTGGGCACCTTTTTATGCCGCCGACTGCTGCTGCGTTACGGCGTGCGCCGCTCGGTTGCCATTGCGGGCGGTTTGACGCTGGCGGGCGGCACCACGATGGGCCTGCTGGCGCTGTTGGGTGTGCATACGTTTTGGGCGATGACGATGCCGATGTGGCTCTTCATGCTGGGCCACGGCGTGCACCAGGCGTGCAGCCAAAGTGGCGCGGTGGGCCCGTTCCCGCAGGCGGCTGGGGCGGCCTCTGCGATGAATGGTTTCTTGATGATGGTGGCTGCATTTGCGATGGGCGCTTGGCTGGGCCGGTACATGGATGGCACGGTACAACCAATGGCCTTGGCGATCTGGTTTTGGAGCGTGTGGATTGCGCTGGTCGCGTGGACGTTGGTGCAAAAGCATGGCGAACCTTCCAAACACTGATGGCACTGCTTCAGTGATGAATTACGTCGCCCTCACCGGCCCCACTGCCAGCGGCAAGACGGCTGCGGCATTTGCGATTGCCGCGCGGTGGGAAGTCGAAATCATCAGCGTCGATTCAGCCCTGGTCTACACCGGCATGGACATCGGCACCGCCAAACCCACACCGCAAGAGCTGGCCCAGGTGCCGCACCACTTGATCAATATCCGCGACCCACGCATCAGCTACAGCGCGGCAGACTTTGCGCGCGATGCGGCAAGGCTGATTCATGACATCAACCAGCGCGGCAAGCTGCCTCTGCTGGTGGGCGGCACCATGCTGTACTTCAAGGCGCTGTGGGAGGGGTTGGACGATTTGCCGCAAGCCAACCCCGAAGTGCGTGCCGCAATTGAAACTAACGCTTTGTCGCACGGCTGGCCTGCGTTGCATGCTGATTTGGCAAAAATCGATCCCATCACCGCAAAGCGTCTTGCCCCCAACGATTCGCAACGCATCTCGCGCGCGCTGGAGGTGTACCGAATCTCAGGCCAGGCGCTGTCGAGTTTCTTCTCGGACAAGTCAACCAATTTCCCGCCGCCCAATATCCTGCTGTCGCTAGAGCCCACTGACCGCGCCTGGCTGCACGAACGCATCGCCCAGCGCTTCGATGCGATGCTGGCGGCAGGCTTGATCGATGAAGTCAAAGCCCTGCGCGCGCGCGGCGATCTGCACGTAGACCTGCCCAGCATGCGCTGCGTGGGCTACCGCCAAACCTGGGCCGCGCTGGAGGGTGATTTGCCCCTGGCTGATCTGCGTGAGCGCGGCATCATCGCCACGCGCCAATTGGCCAAACGGCAGATGACCTGGCTGCGATCTTTCACCACGCGCACGGTGGTGGCCTGCGACCACGCGGATGCGATTGAGCAAGTTGTCGCCCACGTCAACCGGACTCTCAGCCCAAAAAAATGACGCTCATCATTCAAAATTTAAGCAAACGCTACAACGACTCATCAGTGTTTGCCAACGTCAGCCTGAACGTGGCCAAGGGCGAGTTCGTCGCCATCGTGGGTGAATCAGGCGTGGGTAAATCGACTCTGCTCAACTGCATGGCCGGGCTGGACACGTGGGACACCGGCACCGTCACTCTCGACGGCATTGACCTTGGCACGTTGACGGATGACCAGCGCGCCCTGCTGCGCCGCGACAAAGTCGGCTTTGTGTTCCAGGCCTTTCACGTGCTGGCGCATTTGGATGTAGCGCAAAACGTGGCCCTGCCGCTGATGCTGCAAGGCCGTCAAGCTGATATGAACGAGCGGGTTCAAGCCATGCTCAACGCCGTGGGGCTGGAAGGCTTCGGCGCGCGCCTACCGCAGACCTTGAGCGGCGGCCAATTGCAGCGCGTGTCCATCGCCCGCGCCCTCGTCCACCGCCCAGCCCTATTGTTGGCCGACGAGCCCACCGGCAACCTCGACCCCACGACCGCCGCCAAAGTGATGGACGCGCTGATCAACCAAACCCGCGCGCATGGCGCATCGCTTGTTTTGGTGACGCACTCAGAAGCCGCTGCAGCGCGCGCCGACCGGGTGCTGAAGCTGCGGGTGGATGGGCTCTTTGTCTGAACAGGTCGCCACGCGGGCAATCATCGGCTGTCTCGGTAGGCGAAGTGCATCTCTCGTACACCGGCATCGATCAAGTGCGCCTGAATGGCAGAGTACCCCAGGCGAAAGTGCGAACGAGTTGCCACCGATGATTTTTTGAAGAAAATGTCTCCCGGCTCAATCAGCACGCCGCGCGCGGCACAGCTTTGCGCCAATGTCTGACTGTCCAGGCCGTCCGGGCCTTTAATCCATGCGCCAGAGCCGCCGTGTGACGGCACGATGTGGAACTGTGGCAAGTACCTTGCAAAGGCGTTGACCAGCACCTCGCGGCGCTCCCGGTAGGTCACGTTCAGCTTGCGAATGAATGCATCGTGGTGGCCCTGGGCAATAAACAGACTGGCGGTGTGCGCGTTATTGGTCGGCGCGTGCCGCATGACCAGTCTGCGCAGCACCCGAAGCTCGCGGATCAACTCGGCGGGCGCCACGATGTAGCCAATCCGAAGACCATGCGCCAGTGTCTTGGACAAGCTGCCCAGATACAGTACCCGGCCATCCACGTCCAGACTTTTCAGCGCAGGCAGGGGCCTGCCAGAAAAGTTGAGCTCGCTCTCGTGATCGTCTTCAAACAGGACAACATCGCGCTTTCGGGCCAGTTCCAGAATTTCCTGCCGACGCCCCAGCGACATGGTCACGGTGGTCGGGCACTGGTGGCTGGGCGTGACGTAGACATAAGCACACTGGCCCATCGCACGTGAGGCGATCAGACCGTCGGTATCCACCGGCAGTGCCTTGACGTTATCGGTTCGCAGCAAAAAGTTGTTGCGCGCATCCGGGTAGCCGGGGTCTTCAATGCCCACCACGGTTTTGCGATCCAGCAGCACATTGGCCAGCAGGTAGCAGGCCATCTGTGCGCCTGCAGTGACCAAAATCTCGTCGCGCCCAGCCATGATGCCGCGGGTCGGCAACAGCCGATGTTGGATTTGGTCAAGCAATGCATCGGAGTCTCGGTCAATATGATCCTGCGACCATTTCTTGACCGCGGGCACAAACAGCGCCTGATGTGCACAGGCACGCCAGTCTTTCAGCGGCATCAGCGTCGCGTCAAACTGGCCGTAGACAAAGGGATAGGCGTAGTCCTGCCAGTTGGCGGGCTTGACAATGTTGCGCTGGTTCTCAAGCTGTGAGACAAATCGCCCAGGCCACTGCAAACCCTGCCGGGCGGGCGCAGCGGGTGCCGACTGGCGGGCCTGCCCGAGCAGGATGTCGCCGTTGACCACCAGCCCACTGCGCGGGCTTGCAATCAAAAAACCTTTGTCAACCAACACCTGCAAAGCCAGAGACACGGTATTGCGTGACAGACCCAAAGCACCGGCCAAAGCGCGACTGGGCGGCACCTTGGCACCCGCAGGCACCAAGCCCTTCAAGATGGAGTGCACCATCATCTCCTTGACGCGGCCCTGCAGGGTGGCGCTGCTGCCCGAAAACTGGGGAAACAATTTAGCCCAGATACCGGTGAGTTCCTGCTTTTGCCGCATATCCAGTGATCCTTGCGAAGATGCTGTTTTCCCAGCCCCAGATTGGTGTGCCGCACCAATTGAGGGTATTCCCGATCAATTACCACCGCCTTCGCGGTGCGTTTTTCCAAGGCTGGGTGAAAAGCCTAGGGGTTTTCATTCTGGCACTAAAGCAAAATCAATCTGGCACTATTTTTGAAATTCAGGCATGCCTATTATTCGCTCAGGTCACGTGCGTCAGACGCATGTGAACCAATTTCAAACTGCCAGACCCTCCGCAACTTTTTACTGGACGCACCCCATGAAACACCTGCTTAAAACGCTTTTAGTCGGCTCGGCTTTCACGCTGACAGTCATCACTCAAGCTGTGGCTCAAACCAAAGTCATCATCGGCCACTTTGGCGACCCGGCGCCCTACAAAGCCATCGTTGCTGACGGAACGCTTGAAAAAGCCACTGGCTGGACCATTGAGTGGCGCCAATTCGCTTCAGGCGCCGAGGTCAACGCGGCCATGGCCTCCGGCGGCATTGTGATCTCCGAGATTGGCTCTTCGCCCCTTTCTGCCGGCCTCAGCTCTGGCCTGGACTATCAGATGATTTCCGTGGGCAAGGTCATTGACAGTTCCGAGGCATTGGTGACCCGAAATGGTTCAGGCATTGACAAGCCCGCCGATCTGAAAAGCAAGCGCATTGCTGTGCCGATCGGCTCCACAGCGCACTTCTCGTTGATGGGCGCATTGAAGATGTACAACCTGACGGAGAAGGATGTGACGGTTGTCGGCATGTCGCCCGCTGAAATCGCGGCCGCCTGGGCTCAAAACGCGATTGACGCAGCTTTCGTCTGGTATCCGGTCCAAGCCAAGATACGTGAAAACGGCAACGTCATGACGACGGCAGGTACCGTTGCCAAAACTGGCTTCCCCACCTTCAATGGCTGGGTCGCTACCAACAAATTCGCTGCAGCCAACCGTGCTGGCCTGGTCAGCTTCTTGAAAGCCATGAACGAGATCAATGGCGACTACAGCAAAAACAAAGCCGCCTGGAATGCAGACTCACCCAAAGTCAAGGCTGTTGCTACCAATGTCGGTATTACGCCAGCTGCCGTCGTGGCGGCATTGGACGGCGCCATCTACCCCGATGGTGATTTGAATATGTCGGCAGCCTGGATGGGCGGCGGTGCAGCCACCACCATCAAGTCCACCGCCGACTTCCTCAAGGGTGCTGGCCGTATCAGCGCAGCGGCTGACAGCTACACCAAGTTCGTCAATCCCGAGTTTGCCAAAACGGCTGCTGGCAAATAACCTGCGTCTGCGTTTTCGGAACTGACCCGGCGTGTCCGGGCGGGTCAGTGCGCCGCCAAAAACTCTCTTGAGGCTCACCATGACTGCACTTGCGATTAAAAACGCGTCGGTGTTTTACCCGGTTCCCGGCAAACCGCCGGTTCACGCACTTAAAAACATCAACCTTGAGATCCATGAGAAAGAGTTTGTGGTGGCACTGGGTGCATCAGGCTGCGGCAAATCAACCCTGCTGAACCTCATTGCTGGCTTCATGGCGCCCAGCGAAGGTGAAATATCTCTGAATGGTCGCGTCGTCACTGGCCCTGGTGCAGACCGCTCTGTGGTGTTTCAAAAGCACGCCTTGCTGCCCTGGTTAAACGTGTTGGACAACGTCGCCTTCGGCTTGAAAATTCAGGGTCATGACAAACCCAAACGCGAAAAAATCGCCCGGGAATTTATCAAACTCTTGGGCCTTGAGCAGTTTGAACAATCGGCCACCTATGAGCTTTCGGGCGGCATGCAGCAGCGCGTTGGCATTGCCCGGGCACTGACCAGTGACCCTGCCATTTTGCTGATGGACGAGCCGTTAGGTGCGCTGGATGCGCTGACGCGGGAGCGGGCGCAAGAGCTGATTTTGAAAGTTTGGCGAGATACGGGCAAGATGGTGTTTTTTATCACCCACAGCGTTGAGGAAGCCCTGTTCATGGGTACCAAACTGATTGTGATGTCGCCTCGCCCTGGCCGCATTTCGCACGTGTTTGATTTGCCATTCAGTCGGTGTTATTTTGAGACTGGCAATGCCAGAGCAATCAAAGCGTCCGCAGAATTCATTGGTCTCAGAGAAGAGGTGTTGCAGATCATCTTTGCTGACGAAGCAGGAGCCCATCATGAGTGATACCCGCACAAATTCCGGCAACAGCCTGTGGGCCAGCCTCATGAAGGCCAAACCAGCCAAGCCCGGTGAAATATATGGCGTACC
>JANOTO010000009.1:0-12433 GCA_031416395.1 Rhodoferax sp.
TCCATGCCGGGCATGTTGATGTCCAACAGAATCAGGTCGGGCTGGCGGCCCAGAGCGAGCTGGATCCCCAAGCCCGGCGTATGCGCTGTGATCAGATGAATACGCGGCCGCTTGGTAAGGAGCTGGGCGATCAGCTTGAGGTTGACCGGGTTGTCATCAATGCACAGCACGCTGAAATGGTGGGCGTTCGCATCAAACGGTGCCAGGCTGTCGACCAGTGGCATCGGCTCAGTCGCCCTCGCGCTCGGGGTCACGCTAACAGCCAGATTGTTGGCCACGGGCAAGTCCACCCAGAACGTCGTGCCGACACCTAACTCACTGTGAACCCCCACTTCGCCCCCCATCAAGTCCACCAGGCGGCGGGTGATGATGAGGCCAATACCCGTGCCACCGACCTGGCCGCGGACCGTGCCACGGCGGTTGAAGGCTTCAAAAATGATGGGCAGGCGTGCTGGCGCAATGCCCTGGCCAGAGTCCGCAATCTCGATGCGCAGTTGGCCGGTTGGCATCTCCAATGTGCACACGGAAATCTCGCCGCCGTCGCGGTTGAAGTTGATGGCGTTGGACAGCAAGTTCAGCAGCACCTGCTTGAGCCGCGCGCGGTCTGCGGTGACGGCAGCGGTGAGCGGCAGGTTCTTGTGCAGCGTGATACTGCGGGTCAGTGCGAGCGGTGCCAGCACACGCCAGGCTTCCTCGATCAGACCGGCCACGTTGATGGTTTCCAAAGAAAGTTTGATGCTGCTGGACTCGATTTTGGCCAGATCCAGCACATCATTGATCAGCTTGAGCAGTTGGTGACCCCCTTTGAGAATTTCTCGCACATTGTCGAGCTGCTCAGGCGTGAGGCTTTCGTCAAACTCCAAAATCTGGCCGAAGCCCAGCACCGCATTCATCGGCGTGCGCAGCTCATGGCTCATGCTCGAAAGAAAATCAGACTTGGCCAGGTTCGCCTTCTCGGCCACCTCTCTGGCCAGTCTCAACTCCTCGCGGCGCGCCAACTCCTCGGTGAAGTCGGTGAAAAGGTTGAACACGTACTGGACATTGCCCTGCTCATCCTTGATGGAACCGATGTGGCTGGCCGTCATGAACTCGCTGCCATCCTTGCGGCGAAACGGCACCTGCCCGTACCACGCGCCGTCTTGGGCGATGGCACGTTTGATATCGGCCCACACGGTTGACGCGATATCCTGCGGCAGGGCATGGGCGAAAGGCTTGCCGATGATCTCGTCGTCTGAGTAGCCCATCGCCTGCTCGTGCGCACGGTTTTGGTACAGGCCGCGGCTCTTGGCGTCCGATATCACGATGCTCTGGTTGCTGGCATCAAACACGCGGCGAAACAGCGCAAGGCGCTCCTGGTTGGCCTTGCGCTCTGAGATGTCGGCAATGAACGCTGTCGTCATGGCCGTGCCCCCCAACATCAACCGCGTTGTGGAAACTTCGACCGGGATCTCGTGGCCGTCACGGTGCTTGGCGAGCATCTCAACACGGCGATTCAGGTTCGACTCTGCCGCACCCTTCATCATCCGCGCCAAACCTGATTCGCGTACTGCGCTGGGCACCGGGCGCAGGACAATCTCGTTCAGCACTTTGTCTTGGACATCTTCTTTGCGCCAGCCAAGCAGCAAATGTGCGCGCTGGTTCCAGGCGGTAATGCGCCCTTGCGAATCCATGCTGACCACCGCGTCAAGCGCCGTGTCCAGCACCGCCTGCAATTGAATTTGCGCCTGCATCGCTGCGCGCAGCGTGTCCGATGCATCGCGCCCCACCTTGATGAGCGTCACCGCAGCCACCAGCAGGGTCAACGCGACCACTTGCTCCACCGCGCCGCCTGTGATAAGGGCTGCGATGCCCGGTGGCAGGAGTGTCGCCGTAATGAAGCCTTGCATTGCCGACTTTTGCGCAGCAATCGAGGTCATTCCCACCGCACCGACGCACAGTAAAACACCGACCACCAGCGCATCCCGCGTGTCGATGCCCTGCCAGATCATGAGCGTAGGGCCCAGCGCCCAGGCGGCGCCGGCCAGCACACTTTGCCCCATGAAGATGGCTTGCCATTTGCGCACGGCGTCGCCTGTCGGCTGCGCGCGCTTGAACTGCCTGCATTCCAGATAGCCCAAGGCGGTGACGGTCAAAAGGGCTGCCAGCCAGCCCCCCAACACCGCAGGTTTGACAAGTGACCACAGCAGCACGGCCACAACAAGGGCTGCGATGCCCGTCATCGCCAAGTTCAGAGGCTTGCGCGCGTAGGCCTCAGACAGAAGCCGGGCATTGACATCGAGGTCGATCGTC
This sequence comes from Rhodoferax sp., assembly GCA_031416395.1. Lineage (GTDB taxonomy): Bacteria > Pseudomonadota > Gammaproteobacteria > Burkholderiales > Burkholderiaceae_C > JANYCG01. The sequence continues at coordinate 2,290 of JANOTO010000009.1, forward strand.
GCAGCAAGGCCAGTCTGCTCGACGGGGGTGTTGGCGGTATTCATGCCGAAGTTGCGCGTGGAGGGGTCATGGAAGATATCGAACCGAGACTCGCGGGTTAGCTTGGCAGATTACAAATGGCAATATTTTACCGACCGAACCCTTACGTTTCCTGTCAGCAGAACCCTAACTCGCGCCTGCTGCGTGACGCTGGTTTGCAAACGCGACGTACCAATCCAGGCAAGCCGGGTTGGCCATCGCCTCCTTGTTGATGACTTTCTCGATCGGCTGCCCCAGCAGCAGCTTCTTGACCGGCAGCTCCTGCTTTTTGCCCGACAGCGTGCGCGGGATCTCGGTGACGTGGAAGATGTCGTTGGGCACGAAGCGCGGGCTCAGTGCGGTTTTGATCGCGCTGTTGAGCCGCTGGCGCATGCCGTCGTCAAGCAGCACGCCTTCGCGCAGCACCACAAACAACGGCATATAGCTGTCGCGGCCCAGATACTCCAGATCGACGACCATGCTGTCCAGCACCTCGGGCAGCGCCTCGACCGCGCTGTACAGCTCGCTGGTGCCCATGCGCAGGCCATGGCGGTTGATGGTGGCATCGCTGCGGCCATAAATGACACAGCCACCGCGCTCGTTGATTTTGAGCCAGTCGCCATGGCGCCACGGCGCGCATTGCCCATCCGTGCCGGGGTACATGTCAAAGTAGCTCGACAGGTAGCGCTGGTGGCCCGCGTCGCCCCAGAAATACAAGGGCATAGATGGGATGGGCTGTTTGCAGACCAGCTCGCCGACCTCCCCGATCACCGGCTCGCCCTGCTCATTCCACGCTTCGACGGCGCAGCCCAGCAGGCGGCATTGCATCTCGCCGGGAATCAGCGGCAGCTCTCTGTTGCCGCCGATGAATGCGCCCGCAAAGTCAGTGCCACCCGAGATGTTGCACCACCAGATGTCGCCCCCACGGTCGCCCACTGCGTGTGGCTCCCTGCCCCCCGAGGGGGCCGTGCCTTGCTCGGGGCGGCCCAGCGCGGCGGCAATACCGGCATCCCTGAGTTTTCTAAATTGAGCCGTGCCCCAGTTCTGCGCGTCTTCACTCAGGGGCGAACCGGTGGTGCCTAAAGCGCGAACTTGCGCCAGACCCGTCAACTGAGACAGATCGACACCCGCCTTCATGCAGTTGGCAAAGAAAGCAGCGCCCGCGCCGAAGTAGGTCACCTTTAATTCAGCAGCAAACCGCCATAACGTCGTCCAGTCCGGTGCAAGCTTTTGCCCAGCCGCATCCACCGTAGCGCCCGCTGGGTTGCCATCAAAAATGCAGCAGGTTGCGCCAAACAGCAGGCCGTTCAACTGTGCGTTCCACATCACCCAGCCGGTCGAGCTGTACCAATGGAAGCGTTCGCCAAAGCTATTGGCCTCGTAGCTGCAAGCAATGTCGTTGTGAAGGCGCTGCCCCGCCATGGCGACGATGAGGGTGCCGCCATGGCCGTGCACGATGGGTTTGGGCAGGCCTGTCGTGCCGCTTGAATAAACGATCCACAACGGGTGATCAAACGGCAACCACATTGGCTCGAAGGAATTCACCTGTGCGTCGTTTTGCGATGTAGCTTGTTGGAACGACACGCGCGATGCATTTGTCTGAATGGCATCCGTATCCAACCCTAAATCCGCCAGGGTGATCAGATGTCTGAGCGTGGGCAGCCCCGCGCACAGCTCGCTCACGACCGCACGTCGATCCATGTCACGAGCGCCATAGCGCACGCCGTCTACCGCAAACAGCACTTTGGGCTCGATCTGCTTGAAGCGATCAAGCACGGCATTAGTCCCCATGTCCGGTGCGCAAATGCTCCATATGCCGCCGATGCTCACGGTCGCAAAAAAAGCGACGATGGCCTCTGGGATATTCGGCAAATAGGCTGCCACGCGATCACCCGGCTGCACGCCTTGCTCGCGCAGATGCAGCGCCAGCGCGGCCACCTGCTGGCGCAGCGCGGGCCAGCTGAGTTCGCGCGCGGGGGCGACTCCCAAGCTCTTTTCGTTGTGGCTGATGATGGCGTTGAAGCCCGCCGCGTGCGCTGCATCAACATGGCGGAACATCTGCTGCGCGTAATTCACCTGCGCACCCGGAAACCACTTCGCGTCGAGCATTCTGGGGGCCGACTCAGCCTGCACCAACACCGCTGTATGCGGCGTGGGCGACTGCAAGTCAAAGTAGTCCCAGACGCTTTGCCAGAACGCGCTCAAATCCGTCACCGACCACTGCCACAGCGCGTCGTATGAGTCAAACGACAAGCCACGCTCGGCCTTAAGCCAGGCTTGGTACAGCGTGATTTGCGGGATGAAGGGTGCAGCCAAGAGTGCGTGAGCGGAAGTTGTTTGCATGACTTAGATAAAAAATTAACTCGCAGGTTTATTTTACCGTGAGTTCAATGGATTTTACCAAAATATGAATCAAAAAGAGTTCTAGCTCTCGAATAATATGCAAGTATCGCTATATTATATATAGCATTCTCAGTTAAGTGGATTTGTTGGACTCTGTTGACCTGCGTCAACACGCGCTTTTCTGCGCTGCCTAAAGTGACCCTCAACTTCAACAGGAGTCGCCATGCAACGCTCTGCCGCCAGCCTGATTCTTTTTCTCGGCCTCGCCATGTCCGCGTGCTCGCGAGATCCCGGCCCGCAGGTGCCGACCACTGGCATCAGCCCCGCTGCCAGTGCTGACACCGGTGGCTCGGCCAAAGGCGACTTCGGTCCGCCCCAGGGTGAGCCGATCAAAGCGGTGCTGACCAGCCCGCCGCTGGTTCCGCCTGCCACGGGCCGCAAGGCACCGGCCAAGGTGATCGTGGAGCTGGAGGTGCGCGAGTTGGAGAAAGAAATTTCCGAAGGCGTCACCTACACGCTGTGGACGTTTGGCGGCACCGTGCCGGGCAGCTTCATCCGCGTGCGCCAGGGCGACACGGTGGAGTTTCACCTGAAGAACCACCCGGACTCCAAGATGCCGCACAACATCGATTTGCATGGCGTGACGGGCCCTGGCGGCGGTGCCGCATCGAGCTTCACGGCACCGGGACACGGCTCGCAGTTCACCTTCAAAGCTCTGAACGCTGGCTTGTATGTGTACCACTGCGCGACCGCGCCGGTGGGCATGCATGTGGCCAACGGCATGTACGGGCTGATCTTGGTGGAGCCACCCGAGGGCTTGACCAAAGTGGACAAGGAGTATTACGTGATGCAGGGTGACTTTTACACGGCTGGCAAATACCGCGAAAAGGGCTTGCAGCCGTTTGACATGCAAAAGGCCATTGACGAGAGGCCCACCTATGTGCTGTTCAACGGCTCCGAGTCGGCATTGACAGGCGACAACGCCATCAAGGCCAAAGTGGGCGAAACGGTGCGCCTTTACGTCGGCAACGGTGGGCCAAATCTCGTATCCAGCTTTCACGTGATTGGCGAGATTTTTGACAAGGTGTGGTTTGAAGGTGGCACCAAATTCCAGGAGAACGTGCAGACCACCTTGATTCCGGCGGGTGGCGCCGCAGTGGCCGAGTTCAAAACCGAGGTGCCGGGCACCTATGTGATCGTCGATCACTCGCTGTTCCGGGCGTTCAACAAAGGTGCTTTGGGCATGATGAAAGTCGAAGGCCCCGAGAACAAGGCAATCTACTCGGGTAAAGAAGTTGACTCCACTTACCTCGGCGACAAAAAGGTGGATCTGAGCAGTGTGGCCGTGGCCACCCGCGCTGCCGCAACCGGCACCTTGAGTCTGGACATGCAGGTCAAGGCGGGCGGTGCCCTGTTCAACGGGGCCTGCTCGGTCTGTCACCAGGCCAATGGCGAGGGGCTGGCGGGCGTGTTCCCGCCCTTGGCGAAGTCTGACTACATGATCAGCGACAAGTCCCGCGCCATCGGCGTTGTGCTGAACGGCCTGACCGGCCCGATCAAGGTCAATGGCAAAGACTACAACTCGGTCATGCCGCCGATGAGCCAACTGGCTGATGATGAGGTGGCAAATCTGCTCACCTACGCGGGCAACAGCTGGGGCAACAGTACCGGTGCTTTCTCCGCCGCCGAGGTTGCCAAGGTGCGCGCCAGCACGCCCCGGCCCAAAGGTGCGGCGCATTGAGCGAACGGGTGTGGCGATGAGGTGTCACTTGCGCGCATGGGCCAATGGGGTCGGGTGGCTATTCGCGGCGACTCTGGCTTTGGCGCAGCCCGCTATGCCGGCCTATCGCGCGATCCCTGGCGGCACGATCAAGACACTGCTGCCGCCCGACGGCAAACAGGCACCCGTGACCGTGGCTGATTTCTCCATGCGCGTGCTGCCGGTGACGCACGCCGAGTTCGCCCGGTTCGTGCAGCGGCAGCCCCAGTGGCGCAAATCCCGCGCTGCCAACAGCAGCCTGGCTGACGGCCAGTACCTTAAGTCGTGGCCCACAGATGTGGCACCCCTGAAAGCGAACGGATCACTGCCGGTCACACATGTCAGCTGGTTTGCCGCTGATGCCTATTGCCAAAGTGAGCAAGCCCGTTTGCCCACCTGGCATCAGTGGGAATACGCTGCCGCAGCCGACGACAAGCGTACCGATGCGCGAACCGACCCGCTGTGGCGCGCGCGCATTCTGAATTGGTACGGGCAAACCTCCCGCGCATTGCCCGCAGTAGGACTCACCGCAAAAAATGTCTACGGCATTCAGGACTTGCATGGTGTCATCTGGGAGTGGGTCGATGACTTTGGCGCGCTGATGGTCAGTGGCGATAACCGCACCCAGGGCGACCCGGACACGCTGCAATTCTGCGGCGCAGGCGCGTTGTCAGCCACTGACCGGGAGAACTACCCCGTGCTGATGCGCATTGCCATGCTGTCGTCGATGGGTGCTGCCAGCACCAACCGCAACCTGGGGTTTCGATGTGTCAAAGACGGCAAGCCCGTTAAAGGAGTCCGACGATGAACGCTGTTCGTACCCATCACAACAGGCATTGGCTGCGCTCGCTGATGTGCTCCCTGGTGCTGCTGTCAAGCCTCACCACAGCGTCGGCGGCGCCTGACTTTCCGCGCAACTCGCTCTACCAACTCAATGTGCCACTGACCGACCAGGACGGCAACCGTTCGAACTGGCGCGACGGCACCCCCGGTCCGCGCATCGTCAGCATGTTTTACACGCGCTGCGAGTACGTCTGCCCGATGTTGTTCGAAGGCATCCGAAGCCTTGAGTCCAGCCTGCCCGCCAGTGCCGTGCAACAGTTACGCGTTGGCCTTATCACTTTGGATCCCGCGCGCGACGACGTGGCGGCACTCAAAAAAACTGCCGACCAGCGAGCCGGAGATCCATCGCGCTGGCGCGTGTACCGCACGGACGAAGCAGATGTGCGCAAACTCGCGGGCTTGTTGGGAATTCAATACCGGAGATTAAGCGACGGTGAATTCAACCATTCGACCGTGATGATTCTGCTGGACACGAATGGGGTGGAACTCGCTCGCACCAACCACATTGCGAAAGCCGATCCCGCCTTTCTGAAGGCGGTGCTGAAGGCGACGCAAGCCGCTCAAGTTGCCACACGTTAAGCGTGGCTTCCTGATCGTCGCGTGTTGCCTACAGCTCAGTTGCTGGCAGGCCCGCCCTTGCGCATCAAGTCCATGTCAGACTGCGAAACCATGCCTTTTGACTGCTTCATCGACTTCCACATCGCCGAGTGGTAAGCGTCGTATTCGCGGCGGGAAATCATGCCGTCGCCATTCGTGTCCATCGCCATCATGGCGGGAGTGTTGGCATTGGCCATGGGTGCGGGGGTCATGCCTTTTCTAGCGTCGACCTTCATCTCCGCCTTGTCGGCAGTCTTTTGCTCAGACGGGCTTTTCTGCGCAGTGACCTCTTGTTTCGTTGCGGTGCTGCCACCAGGAGCAGCCCCACCCGCAGCTTGAGCGAATGCTGCACTTGAAACCAATACCGCAATCGCTGTCAATAAAACTTTCTTCATGTCAAAACTCCAGTAATCCGGGCAAATTTGCCCTGTCTCAATTCTTCATCGAGAGATGGATTCGGGATGTAGGACAAGTCGGGTTACGGGTGTCAGCGCATGGCCTGCAATCGGTGTAGCTACACCCTGTCAAGCTCCACCAGTACGCGTTGCAGCGCGGTGGCGTATTCCATCCCAAGGCCCGGCAAAAGGCGTGAAGACTGTCCACGGGCGGCATTTTCAATACGCTTGCACACTGCGGCCAGCGCCGTGGCACCGATCATGCCTGCCGATCCGATCATCTTGTGGCTGACACGCCCCAGCACCTGACGATTTGAAGCTCTCGCTCGGCCATAGCCGCGATGTCGCGCAGCATCGCCTCTTGGGTGCTTGACAGCCGCCGTGGTTCGCGGTCAACCGCACAAAGCGTGCCCATGACCAAGCCGCTGGCATCGTGCAGCGGCACGCCCGCATAAAACCGGATATCCGGGTCACCTGTCACCAACGGGTTATCGGCAAAGCGTATGTCCTGGCGTGCATCCTCCACGATGAAGCTGCCTTGTTCCAGGATGGCGTGGCCGCAAAATGAGATGTCGCGCGCTGTCTCCTAGGCTGCAAAGCCAACCCGCGACTTGAACCACTGGCGATCCGAGTCGATCAACGACACCAGCGCGATCGGTACGTCTAAAACATATACAGCCGTGCGCGTAAGGCGCTCAAAGCGCTCTTCGGCTTGCGTGTCCAGAATGAACAATGCCCGCAACTCGGCGACCCGAAAGTCTTCGTTGGCAGGCAGATCTGGGACTCGCATGGTGTTTTTGCGCGGGTTTGGAGCATTCACAGAGATCTGTGATGTCAAGCCCCTTCGCAATTGTGGCGACTATCATATCGGCAAACGACGTGGCTGTTGGCAAACCCAGCCGTGCAGCGCCTGACCCAACTTGAAACCCCAGCACAGACCGCCGCAAAGGATTTGAACATGGCCATCAACCTCACCGCGCTCAACCACACCCACCACCCGGCCACCAAGAGCTGGGTCGATTCCGCCAATGCACCCACGTGCGATTTCCCTGTGCAGAATCTGCCGCTCGCGGTGTTTCGCCGTCGCGGTAAAAACGAGGCCTTTCGCGGCGGTGTGGCGATTGGCGACCAGGTGATTGACTTGGCTGCGGTGAGCGAGAGCGGGGTAATGAACGGACTGGCCGCGTTGGTGGTCAAAACCTGCGCGCAGCCCACGCTCAACGAGTTTTTGGCGACGGGGCCAGTCGCCTGGCGCGCGCTCAGACACAGCCTGTTTGCGCTGTTGGAGCTGGGAGCCGCACCCGCGCAGATGGCCGCCTTGCGCAATTGCTTTGTTGCCATGGTCGATTGCGAGTTCACCGTGCCCACCCGGATTGGCGACTACACCGACTTCTACACCTCGATCCACCATGCGCTGAACGTTGGCAAAATTGCACGGCCCGATGCGCCGCTGACGCCCAACTTCCAGTGGCTGCCGATTGCCTACCATGGCCGCGCCTCCAGCGTGGTGATCAGCGGCACCAAGTTTCGCCGACCCATGGGGCAAAGCATGCCGCCCGGTGCCAGCGCGCCCGTGTTTGGGCCGTGTGCGCGGCTCGATTACGAGCTGGAGCTGGGCCTGTTTATCGGCACCGGCAACGCCCTGGGCAAAACCATCCCGCTGACGCAGGCCGATGCGCACATGTTTGGCGTGTGTCTGCTCAACGACTGGTCCGCGCGCGACATCCAGTTTTGGGAGATGGCACCGCTCGGACCATTTTTGGGCAAGAACTTTTGCACCAGCATCTCACCATGGATTGTGACGATGGAGGCACTGGCCCCGTACCGCTCGGCCTTCAGCCGCCCCGCAAACCAGCCCCAGCCACTGGCCTATCTGGACAGCTCGTACAACCGCGCCGCTGGCGCGCTGGACATCTCGCTGCAAGTGCTGATTGAATCGGCGGTATCGCGCGCGAAAGGCGCGGGGGCGATGGAGGTCTCACGCACCAATTTCCGCCATCAGTACTGGACGTTTGCGCAAATGGTGGCGCAGCACACCGTGGGCGGCTGTAACCTCAACAGCGGCGACCTGCTGGGCAGCGGCACCATCTCTGGCCCCACGCCGAGCGAGGCGGGAGCGATCATTGAGCTGACCAAGGGCGGCAAAGAACCCATCACCTTGAGCAACGGCGAGCAGCGCGCGTTTTTGCAGGATGGTGACGCCGTGATCTTGCGCGGCTGGTGCGAAAAGCCAGGCTGCGCGCGTATCGGCTTTGGCGAAAACCGGGGCGAGGTGCTGCCTGCCCTGATCACGCACTGATGACGCAGTATTGAAGGCTTCGCATGACACTGGACGCTCCCTCACTTGAACATTTCTGCGACCTGCAAATATTCGTCACCCCACCGATTGAAGCCGGACTAGTCTCTGGCCTGAACAGCCGAGGCAAGCGGCGCATCATCCCCATCACCGGCGGCACGTTGACGGGCAGCGCGGCAAACCACCCCACGCTGCATGGTCGTGTGCTGCCCGGCGGCGCAGACTTTCAAATCGTCGTCTCCGACACCTGCGCCGACCTGGACGCGCGCTACCTGATCGCACTGGACGGCGAGTACGCGGGCGAACACATCTTTGTGATGAACCGCGCGCTGCGCAGGGGCAGCGCTGAAGACGTGGCCAAACTCGTGCGCGGCGAGGCGGTAGACCCATCGCGCATTTACTTTCGCTGCGTGCCAACTTTCGAGGTCTCCAGCCCGAAGCTGCAATGGATGACCGAGAGCCTCTTCATCGGCAGCGGCGCACGGGCTACGGACCATGTGAACATCAGCCTTTACCGGTTGGTTTGAAGTCAGAGCCTTATTAGCTATAACTTATATAGCTAATTATGCTTATTATTCGAGAGCTAAGACCATATTTAATCACTGATTTCGTGAAAATCTTGGTTTTTTGACAAGTTATTAACCTACAGGTTCATTTTATGTCCATCTGGAAGCAACCGATCTCCATCGCCCATCTCACCGCCATTCACGTCGGTACTGCCGTTGACGCGCTGGGCATTGAGTTTCTGGAGGTCGGCGACGACTTCATCAAAGCCCGTGTCCCCGTCGACAAACGCACCCGCCAGCCCTACGGCATTCTGCATGGTGGCGTCAGCGTGGTGCTGGCCGAAACGCTGGGCTCCTGCGGAGCCGCCAGCGCCGCGCCGCAAGGGCACCGCGCAGTCGGGTTGGACATCAACGCCAACCACCTCAAAGCCGCCAGCAGCGGCTGGGTGACTGGCATCACCCGCCCCGTTCACATTGGCCGCACCACGCAGGTGTGGCACATCGATTTGACCAATGACGCAGGCGAGCTGACCTGCGTCTCGCGCATCACGATGGCGGTGTTGGCGCCCCGTTAAAGGTCAAAGCGATGTATTAGCAGGGTGAATCGCTGCGCTGGTATTTGTCTGACACACAATAGTGGGTCAACCATGGGCGGTATGCATACCAACAAGCTTTCCGAAAGCGACATCAGCGACAAGTACATCCGCCCAGCCATCGTAAAGGCCGGGTGGCACACGCTTGATCAGATTTACGCGCAATACCCCTTACGTGCCGGGCGCGTGGTGGTGCGCGGCAAGACGGCCCGGCGCGATGAGTCCACCGTTTTGCGTGCGGATTACGCGCTATTTTTCAAGCCCAATATCCCGCTTGCAGTCGTTGAAGCCAAAAAGTCCCGCCTTTCAGTGCAGGCGGGCATGCAACAAGCCATCAACTACGCAGAGCTGCTGGATGTGCCGTTCAGCTTTGCCAGCAACGGCGAAGGCTTCGTGTTCCGCGATGCCACGCTGGCGACCGGCGTTCTGGAGCAAAATCTCACGCTCGACCAGTTCCCATCGCCGCAAGAACTCTGGGCCCGCTACTGCGCCTGGAAAGGCTGGGGCCCGGAGGTGCAGCGCGTGGCCGAGTTTGACTACGCCCCTGTCAAGACTCCGCGTTACTACCAGCTCAACGCCATCAACCGCACAGTAGAAGCCATTGCCAATGGTCAAAACCGCGTGCTGCTGGTCATGGCAACCGGCACCGGCAAAACCTACACCGCCTTTCAGATCATTCATCGCCTGTGGAAGTCACCCTGGCGCTCCGACAAACCTAGCGGGCAAAAACGCATTCTGTTTCTGGCAGACCGCAACATCCTTATCGACCAGACCATGGTCAACGACTTTCGCCC
>JANOTO010000010.1:0-8013 GCA_031416395.1 Rhodoferax sp.
CACGCCGTTGGTGTGCGCCTGAAAACCGCGCCCGAATCCGTCATCGAAATCCATTTCGATGCCTCGCGCCGCGATGCCCGCATGCGCTCGTTTTTTGACCGCGCCACCGAGGCGGGCTGCAAGATGCTCGAGTCCGACGGGCTGCGCCTGTCCAAGCTGTGCGGCGGCCACGGGCACCAAGGCGTCGTGGCTCGGGTCAAAGAGATCGTGCTCGTTACCTCCTTGGACGAGCTGCTCGAAAACCTGGAAGCAAGTAATACCGCTTTGCCCGCTGAGCAGCGCGTCAACCCGCTGATTTTGGTGCTCGATGGTGTCACCGACCCGCACAACCTCGGTGCCTGCCTGCGCGTGGCCGACGGTGCGGGCGTACACGCGGTGATCGCACCCAAAGACCATGCGGCCGGCATCAATGCGACAGTGGCCAAAGTGGCCAGCGGCGCGGCAGAAACCGTGCCGTATTTCATGGTGACCAACTTGGCGCGCACGCTGAATGAATTGAAAGAGCGAAACATCTGGATCATCGGCACCAGCGACGCGGCAGCCAAAACGCTGTACCAGGCTGATCTGAAAGGTCCCATCGCGCTGGTTTTAGGGGCAGAAGGAGACGGCATGCGCCAGCTCACGGCAAAGACCTGTGATGAACTAGTCAACATCCCGATGCGTGGCGCGGTCGAGAGCTTGAACGTGTCCGTCGCCAGTGGCGTATGCTTGTATGAAGCGTTGCGTCAGCGGCAGAAGTGACTAAAACATCAACCCAGGAGAAATCATGAGCGCTATCAAAAGCAGACCAATCGGTTTGATATTGGCAGGAGTTGCAAGCGCTTTATTGCTCGCTAGCTGTACCCAGGAGCAGCAAAACAAGATCAGCCGCGATATCCAGAACTGGACCGGCACCAACGGCGTGCTGGAAATCTACGCGGGCGACAAGCTGGTGCGCCGTTTCCTGAAAATCGACAAACTCAGCACCGCCCTGGGCACCGACGACAACAAACCGCGCCCCTACCGCTTTGGCTACGGCGTGCTGGATGAAAACCTGAACATGATTGCCGATCCTGGTGAGAAAAAGGTTTACTTTGAGATCAGTGACTACGCGTCGAACTATGTGTTTTTTGAGAGCCCGCGATAGGGCTCCAGCGCTAAACCCAACCGAGCCACCCCGCAACGCCCCCGGCCCCCAGCAGCCACAGCAAGTGCAGTTGGGTGCGCCACACCACAAGGGCGGTGATGCCCGCGATCAACCACAGATGCCAGTGTTGCGCAAACGACCCCTGGTTGGCGACCAGCACCCAGCCGGTGGCGATCAGCAGCGCAATGACGATGGGAGCCATGCCTTGCTTGAAGGCGCGTACCCCGCGCAAGTCGCGGTTTTGGTGGCCCCAGCGCGCGGCTGTGTAGGTGATCAGCGTGCTGGGCAACAGGATGCCGGCCAAAGTGGCGACCATGCCGATTGCGGCAAAGCCATAGCCACCCGCATTCAGGCCCACGTTCCAGCCCATCAATGCCACAAATAGCACGTTGGGCCCGGGTGCTGCTTGGGCTAACGTGATGCTGGCGCTGAATTGCGCGTCGGTCAGCCACAGCTTGTCGGTCACCAGGTAGCGGTGCATGTCGGGTGCGGTGCTGATGGCGCCGCCAACGGTAAGGAGCGACAGTGCGGCGAAGTGGCCAAACAAGGCCAGCCAGTCCAGGGCCGTTAACGTCAGCGTTGGGGTCACGATTTGATAGAACCCAAACGATGGTAGGCGAGGCCGCAAACCACTAAACCCATCGTCAACAGTACCCAGACCAGTGGCAGACGCAAGAGCGCGATGGCGATGAAGATCATGACTGCAATCAGCGCACTTATCGGAATGCCCAACACATTGGTTTTGAGCGCAGGAATCAGCTTAAGCCCGGTGCCGGTGATCAGGCCCGCCGCCACCGCGCTCATGCCGCGCAAAGCGCCTTGGGCCTGCGGCATGTCGGCGATACCTGCGAACAAGATCGCCAGCACGAGCACGACAATCAGCGGAAACAGCAGCAGCCCGGCCATTGCGGTCAGTGCGCCGGTCAGCCCAAAATAGCGATCACCGAGCATCAGGCCCAGGTTGATGACGTTTGGCCCGGGCATCACCTGGGCCACGGCCCAGTCTTCAATAAACTCTTCGCGCGAGAGCCATTTTTTCTTGTCGACCAGTTCGCGTTGCACCACCGCCAGCACGCCACCAAAGCCCTGAAGGGCCAGCCAGGTGAATGACCAGAAGAGATCGGTGCGCGATGCGGGCCGCGCCCGCTCAACGTTGCTTCCCATTCAATTTTTTACTCCACGCCAGAGCTGCTCGACCTTCCAAATGTGTAGGCCAAGCCCACCCCAATACTGGCACCGGAGTTTCGGGTGATCAGCGAACTGTTGCTGTTGGCGGAGCCAGCCGTTGAATCCAGTCGGATAAAGCCCAGCACCCGCAAGTCAGGCGTGAGCTTCTTGGACGCACCGAAGCTGGCGCGGGTGGACAACAGGCCGGCTTCGGCGGTGTAGGCGGGGCGGTTGGCCAGCGCTTCGGCAGCCGTCACGGTGTAGAAGGTTTCATTGAGTTTTTGTGTGCCAAACAAGGCGGACAGGCCCACGCCGCCGCGCCAGCCGCCAGGCAGGGGCACGTCGAACGACAGTTGCGGCTCAAAGCTGACGCCCCGGTTGGCAATGCTGTTGCTTAGGTCGAATACGCCGCGCAACGGCAGGTCTAGCCGAACACCGCTGCGGCCTTGGGAGATATCGCCCAGATTGATTTTGAGACGCGGGCCAAACTCGACCAGGGTGCCAATGTCGGGCATGCCGATGCGCTCGGGTACGTCGTTCGCGCTGGAGCCTAACGAGGCGGAGAAGCCAATGTCCAGTTCGTAGCGCGGTGTCTTGATGGCGCGCAGGCCCACATTGCCTTGCTCGGCCCGCACCACTTCACCCCGGTATATGAGAAAGGGCAGCGCCACCACTCGGTTGGTGTTGGTGGCAGCGCCGGGGTACGCGGGTTGGCTGGCGGCCACTGCCCCAATGCCAATTTCCCACAGAGGCTGGGCGGGCTCGGTGGAAGGCGCTGTCTGCGCGATCGCCGTCAGCGTCGCGCTTGACAGTGCGGCCATCAAAATGGATGTGGAGACCTTGAGGCGAGTGATTGAGTGCGGCATGGATGAAATTGGAGGGCGTTATGGATCAACCGACGTTGGTCGTTTTCAGACGAGGAGAACTAACAACAGTTTACAGACCGATTCTTTGGCGGGCTTTCAGCTCCGCAGGTACCCCTCATCAGCGACCAAGGGCCGGGTTCAGGCAACGCGATTCAGGCCGCAACGGCTTGCGCCTTTTCAGACAGCTCCAGCCACTGGTCTTCCAACGTTTTAAGTTCGTCGTTCACGACTTTGAGACGTTTGCCGATGTCAGCAATCTCGCTGGGCAAGGGCAGGGCGGCCAAACGCACTTCAAGCGCTGCACCTTCGCCGTTCAAGACGTTCATGCGGGCTTCCACCAGCTCCAGCTCGCGTTTGAATGATTTGGGTTTGGCAGTTGGTGTTTTGCTGCCGTGCTTGGGCGAATCCATCCGGCGATTTTCGGCTTTGCTTTTTTCTTCGACGGTGTGGGCTACAGCCTCGGCCTTTTGCGCTTTGGCGGCTGCCTTCACCGCACTGCTGCTGGCTTCTTTGATCAACTCGCGCTGGCGTTTGGCTTCGTCAAGCAGGTAGCGCTGATAGTCGTCCAGATCGCCATCAAACGGGGCTACGCCGCCACGGCTGACCATCCAGAATTCATCGCACACGGCGCGTAACAGCGCGCGGTCGTGGCTGACCAGCATCACCGTGCCTTCAAACTCGTTCAGCGCCATGCTCAGCGCCTCGCGGGTGGCCAAATCGAGGTGGTTGGTGGGCTCGTCCAGCAGCAGCAGGTTGGGGCGTTGCCAGACGATCATGCACAGCACGAGCCGTGCCTTTTCGCCGCCGCTCATGCTGCCCACGGCCTGCTTGACCATGTCGCCGCCGAAATTGAAGGTGCCCAAAAAGCTGCGCAAATCTTGTTCGCGGGTTTGCTGACCCTGAATCTTGCCAGCCGCCGTCATCTCGCGCACCAAGCGAATCATGTGTTCCAGCGGCGTGTCAGCCGGGCGCAGCACGTCCAGCTCTTGCTGTGCGAAGTAGCCGATGTTCAGGCCCTTGCCTTCCGTGACTTCGCCGCCCAGCGGCTGCAGCGCACGGGCGACGGTTTTCACCAGGGTCGATTTACCTTGACCATTGGCACCCAAGATGCCAATACGCTGGCCCGCGAGCACCGATTTACTGACGTTTTGCACGATGACGGTGGGCGGCACGTCGTCCGGCACATTGCCGTTCTCATCCGCTGGCGGTGGGTAGCCAAAGCTCACACCCATCATCGAGAGCATCGGATTCGGCAGATTTGCCGGCTCTTTGAATTCGAAGGTGAAGTCGGCATCCGCCAGCAGCGGCGCGATCTTCTCCATGCGATCCAGCGCCTTGACACGGCTTTGCGCCTGCTTGGCCTTGCTGGCCTTGGCCTTGAAGCGGGCGATGAACTTTTGCAGATGCGCAATCTTGTCCTGCTGTTTGGAATAGGCGTTTTGCTGCAACTCCATCTGCTCGGCGCGCATGTCTTCAAACTTGCTGTAGTTGCCGCCGTAGCGCACCAGTTTGCCTGCGTCGATGTGCAGCGTGACATTGGTCACCGCATCCAGAAACTCACGGTCATGGCTGATGACGACCATGGTGCCTTCATAACGTTTCAACCAGGCTTCAAGCCAGACCAGCGCGTCCAAGTCCAGGTGGTTGGTGGGCTCGTCGAGCAGCAGCAGGTCGCTCGGGCACATGAGTGCGCGCGCGAGCTGCAAACGCATACGCCAACCGCCCGAGAAGCTGTTGACGGGGTTGGTCAGCTCGGTGGTTTTGAAACCCAGGCCGAGAATCAACGCTTGCGCCCGCGCCGGGGCATCATGCGCACCCGCGTCCTGCAAGGCCATGTAGGCGTGCGCCATGCGGTCGTAGTCTTCGGTGGCTTCTGATCCGGCGACCTCAGTTTGCGCCGCCAGCAAAACGGTATCGCCTTCGACCACGAAGTCGGTTGCGCTCTGCTCGGTCTCGGGCATATCCTGCGAAACTTGGCCCATGCGCCATTGTGTGGGGATGTAGTACTCGCCCGCGTCTTCATGCAGGCCGCCGTTGAGCAGTGCAAACAGTGACGATTTACCCGCGCCATTGCGCCCCACCAGGCCGACTTTTTCGCCGGGGTTCAGGGTAACGGTGGCTCCATCGAGCAATACTTTGCTGCTGCGGCGCAGGACGACGTTTTTAAGGGTAATCACGTAGATCAATCAAGGAAGAGAGCCGGGCCATTGCGTTGGTGGCAAAAGCATGAATGCTATACTATATATAGCTATCTGAGTATATTATACGAGAGCTAGAAGTCGATTTCGTTGCAAAAACCGCAATTATTGGAGGTATTTATCCAATAATTAACCTACAGGTTTCTATTTTGAAATTTTATTCAAAGCCTGTAGAGCCTCACGCGTCACCAGCAGAACTTGATCCGCGCCAGCACTGCATTCGAGCCAAACCGCTTCAAGCGTGGGAAACGCCGCTTCATAATTCTCGCGCTCGTTGCCAATTTCCAGTACCAGCACCGCATTTTCGCTCATTTGTGCAGGCGCATCACGCAGCAGCATGCGGATGAAATCCATGCCATCGTCGCCGCCACTGATGTTGCCATCCAGGGCGATCAGCGGCTCGGCATGGTATTCAGGCGGCAGCGCGGCCATGCTGGCGGCGTTGACGTACGGCGGGTTGCACAGAATCAGATCGAATGGGCCGCGCTGGCGCAATTCAGGATTGCTTAACGCGTCGGATTGCAGCAGCGTAATTCGGTTTTGCAAGGCGTGTTTTTCGACATTGATCTTCGCCACCGCCAAGGCATCAGCAGACAGGTCTGACCCGGTGACTTTGATGTCCGGGTAAGCCAACGCCGCGATGATGGCCAGGCTGCCGTTGCCCGTACACAAATCCAGCACGTTAATGGTTTTCTCCGTCAGCCACGGGTCAATCGCGGCATCTACCAGCAGCTCGGCAATGAAGGAGCGCGGCACGATGGCGCGCTCATCGACATAAAACTGCACGTTCTGCAACCAGGCCTCTTGCGTAAGGTAGGCGGCTGGTTTGCGGGTTTCGATGCGCGATTTGATCAGCGCCGCCACGTGGCCGTACTCGACCGCAGAGATGTTGCGGTTGGCGACGGACTTGGAGCCGTTTAACGCCGAGCGCAGCGGCAAACCCACGCGCCACAGCACCAGCCAGGCGGCTTCGTCAAAGGCGTTGGTGGTGCCATGGCCAAAGGCGACCCCGGCGGTTTTGAGCTGAGCTGCGCTTTGTTCGATCAGTTCGATCAGGGTCATGAATTGTTGGGCACGGCGAGATTTTCCAGCACGCGCCGGTAGATGTTTTTCAGCGGCTCAATCTCGCTCACCTGCACGTGCTCGTCGATTTTGTGGATGCTCCCATTGGGTGGCCCCAATTCAATCACTTGCGGGCAGATTTGCGCCATGAAGCGCCCGTCACTGGTGCCGCCGGTGGTGGAGAGTTGCGTTTTGAGGCCCGTTTCCGTCAAAATTGCTGCGCTTACCGCATCGACCAGGGTGCCTGGCTTGGTGAGGAAAGGCAGGCCGCCGATGACCCACGTCAAATCGTAATCAGCACCCGCCTTCAAGCCATTTTTCTCCAGCACGGCCAGCAAGCGCTGCTGCAAACCTTGCGGTGTGGATTCGGTCGAGAAGCGGAAGTTGAAATCCACCGTGACGGTGCCCGGAATCACGTTACCAACACCCGTGCCGCCATGCACATTGCTGACTTGCCAGGTGGTCGGTGGGAAAAACGCGTTGCCTTTGTCCCATTCAATCGTCACCAGCTCGGCCAGCGCTGGGGCCAGCATATGAATGGGGTTTTTGGCCAGATGCGGGTAGGCAATGTGGCCTTGGATGCCTTTGACGACGAGCTTGCCGCTCATCGTGCCACGGCGGCCGTTTTTGATCATGTCACCGGTGCGCTCAATCGAAGTCGGCTCACCTACCATGCAATAGTCAATCTTGTCCCCGCGTGCAGTCAACGCTTCGCACACTTTCACCGTGCCATCCAGCGCGGGACCTTCTTCGTCGCTGGTGAGCAGCAAAGCAATTGACAGGTTCGCTGCAGGGTGGGCTGCGACAAACTCTTCAGTGGCTACGACGAAAGCAGCGATTGATGTCTTCATGTCCGCCGCACCGCGTCCAAACAGCTTGCCGTCGCGATGTGTGGGCGTGAACGGGTGGCTGTGCCATTGATCCAGTGGGCCAGTCGGAACCACGTCGGTGTGGCCAACGAAGGCCAGCGTTTTCGCGCCAGGCATGGCGCGCTTGGCCCACAGGTTGGTAACACGAAAATTATCGGGTCCGCTGACGATCGTTTCGATCACAAAGCCTAGCGGCTTCAGGCGCGTGCTGATGATGTTTTGGCAGCCTGCGTCATTCGGCGTGACGGATTCGCAGGAGATCAGGTGCTCGGCTAAGCGAAGGGTTGAGGTCATCAATGCTTCACGTCCAGGGTGATCTCGGTGAATGATGGTTCGTCGTCCACCTCATCGGTTTCGACCACTTTCGCGGCGGTGGAGAAATCGTTTTGCATGCGCCACAGCAGGTTGGTGGGCGAGTCGGAGTTGAGCAGGCCCTCTTTGCGGTCGACTGTGCCTTCGACAATGAGGCGGGCGATGTCGGCCTCGAAGCTTTGCGAACCTTCGGACATTGATTTTTCCATCGCCTCTTTCACGCCCGAAAAATCGCCTTTCTCGATGAGATCCGAAATCAATTTCGTGTTGAGCAAAATCTCCACCGCAGGCACACGGCTGCCGGTGTTGGTGCGCAGCAGGCGCTGCGACACGATGGATTTGAGCGCAGCAGACAGATCGCCCAGCATGGTTTGTCGCACTTCCACCGGGTAAAAACTCAAGATTCGGTTCAG
>JANOTO010000011.1:0-5637 GCA_031416395.1 Rhodoferax sp.
TCTTGAATCCGCTGTGCAATCGGCTGCGCCAAGCTCTCGCCGTGGCTTCCTGAAAACTTCCGCTATTGGCGGCGGCGGCCTTTTGATGGGGCTCGCGCTGCCCGGTACGCTGGCCCAGGCGGCCGGCACTGTGCACACGCCCAATGCATGGGTACACATCAGCGACGACAACCAGGTCACTCTGATCTCGGCACGCTCGGAGATGGGGCAAGGCGTTTATACCTCGATGCCGATGCTGATTGCTGAAGAGCTCAACATCGACTTCAGACGCGTCAAGGTCGCGATTGCCCCTGCCAACGCGAAGCTGTATGGCAACCCGTTGGTTGGCGGTGCCCAGCTTACGGGTGGTTCCACGTCGGTGCGTGACGGTTGGGAGAAGCTGCGGGTCGGTGGCGCGCAAGTGCGCGAGATGCTGATTTCTGCCGCCGCCAATAAATGGAATGTGGATCGCAGTTCTCTCAAAGCCGTCAATGGCATGGTGCTGGGCCCCAACGGCAAAAAGGCGACCTATGGTGCCTTGGCTGCAGACGCGTCCAAATTGCCCGTGCCTGAAAAAGTGGCGCTCAAAGACCCGAAAGACTTCACCATTGTCGGCAAGCGCACGCAGCGCCTGGACACGCCCGCCAAATCTAACGGCACGGCAGAGTTCGGCATTGATGTCAAGCTGCCGGGCATGGTGTACGCCGCGCTGGAGCAGTGCCCGGTCATCGGCGGCAAAGTCAAGTCGGTCGACTCGGCCCGCGCCAAGGCGATGCCTGGCGTCGTGGCGGTGGTGGAGATCCCAGATGGCGTTGCTGTCGTCGCCAACACGTGGTGGCGTGCCAACCAGGCGCGCAAGGCCTTGTCGGTGACCTGGGACGAGGGTGCAGGCGCGTCGCTCGGCACAACCGCCATGCTGGAGGGCACGCGCGGCGCGCTCAAAACCGGAACCGTGCTGCCGCTGAAGGCGGTGGGTGATGCCGATGCAGTCATGGGCGCTTCGCAAAAAGTGATTCGCGCCGAGTACGTCAGCCAGTACCTTTCGCATTCGCCGCTGGAGCCGATGAACTTCACCGCCAATTACAAGAACGGCAAGGTTGAGCTGATCGGCCCCACGCAGTGGCAAGACGCGGCGCAAACCTCGATTGCAAAAGCGCTGGACGTGAAGCCCGAAGATGTCAGCGTGCGTACAACCTTCCTGGGCGGCGGTTTTGGTCGGCGGATTGACATTGACTTCATCGTTCAGGCAGCGCAAATCTCGAAAGCAGTCGGCAAGCCGGTGAAGCTGGTGTGGTCGCGTGAAGATGACATGACGCATGACTTCTACCGTCCGTCATCGGTTCACGCCCTGGCCGCATCACTCGGTGCCGATGGCAAGCCTTCGGCGATGAGTTTTCGCATGTCGTCGCAATCGATCACCGGGCGGGTGTTTGGCCTGCCCGCTGAGGTGCAAGACCCGCTGATGACCGAGGCAGCCCTGCAGGGCTACGACATCCCTGCGCTGAAGTACGACATCGTCAAGCACGATGCGGGCTTGCGCGTAGGTTACTGGCGCTCTGTCAGCCACGCGCTGAACGCGTTTGCCAACGAGAGCTTCATCGACGAGCTGGCGGCTGCTGCGGGCAAAGACCCGTTGGCCTACCGCATGAGCATGCTGGAGAAGCAGCCGCGCTATGCGAACGTGCTCAAACTTGCCGCAGAGAAAGCCGGTTGGGGCAGTGCCTTGCCAGCAGGGCGTGCTAGGGGCATTGCGCTGATGGAGGGTTATGACACCTACATGGCCTTGGTCACCGAGATCAGCCTGGAGGGTGGGGCGGTCAAAGTGCATAAGTTCACCGTGGCGGCCGACTTGGGCTACATGGTCAACCCTGACACGGTGGAAGCGCAGATTCAGTCCAGCTTGAACTTCGGCCTGGGCGCCACGCTGATGCAGGAGATCACGGTGGAGAAAGGGCGCGTGCAGCAGACCAATTTCCATCAGTTCCTGCTGCCGCGTATGACCGATTCTCCGGCGATTGACATCGTCCTGGTCAGGAGCACCGAGAAGCCCGGCGGCATTGGTGAGCCAGCAGTGGCCGTGGTGGCCCCGGCGATTGCGAACGCGGTTGCGACCTTGACCGGCAAGCGTGTACGCAGGCTGCCAATCACGGCTGACTCGATCCGGCTGGCTTAAGTCTTTGCAGCCGCATTGACAGATCCATTGCCCACAGCGCTCGTCCTCGCCTCCGGGCGTGGCGAGCGCTTTTTAGCTTCTGGGGGCGCAACGCACAAGCTGCAAGCCCTGCTCGACAGCAAAACCGTTTTGCAACACACGATGGATGCCGTGCGCGCGAGCGGCTTGCCTTGGCATCTTGAGGATGCCGGTCATCCCGGCATGGGGGATTCGATTGCGGCAGCAGTACGCGCCACATCCCAGGCGCATGGCTGGTTGATCGTGCTGGGCGATTTGCCGCTCATTCAAGCGTCGACCTTGCGCACGCTAGCTCACGCACTTGATTTGCACGATGTTGTCATCCCAACCTACCAAGGACAACGCGGCCACCCGGTCGGATTCTCTACCCGCTGCCGCGAATCATTGCTGAGCCTGGCTGGCGATAAGGGGGCTGCATCAGTGGTCAAACTGTTTGGCGAAACGGAAATTCCGCTGGACGATATCGGCATCGTTTCTGACATCGATACCGTGGCCGACCTGGAGCGCCTGAATCGATGGTTGAGATCTATCTGACGCTTCAAATGCTAAAAATGAACCCACGAGTTAATTTTTTCTTTAAAATGCTGAATTTCTGTGGATTTGAAGAAAAATTCGCCTTTAGCTCTCGAATCATATAGAAATATTGCTGCTATTTATATAGCATTCATGTTGACGTGCCGCAAAATCTGGCCCAGCGTGCGGTCATGAATGCCGACGGTCTTCAGGCCTTCGAAGGTTTGTTCTGCGTAATCCAGGGTGGTACCGTACCGGCCCCGCGCGTGGCGGAAAATTTGCTGGAATTGTGCGGGGGTGAGGTCGCCGCAAAAGTTCGAGCTTTTGCGCGAGAGCGTGAATGCCAGGGCCGTCACCGCACCTTGCGGCGTTGCGCAATGTAGCCACTTGGGGTCATATACGCCCGTCACCATTTCGCGCAGCCACAATTTTTCCAGAACGTCGTTGACATCCTGCTGCGCAACCCTGAGCGCCATGCCTTGGCAGCATCCCCCCGACAGCAACGCGAATACCAAGCCGGGGCAAGCGGGCGTGCCACGGTTGACGCGGCTCCACATTTGCAGCGCACGGTGCCAGCCATGCACACGCGCCGGGCGTCGCTCAACCACCTCAAAGTCGGGCCGCCATATGAGCGATGCGTAAGCAAACACCCACAGGTCGGATTGGCCGCCCCACTCTCGGCGCGTTTGCGCCAGCATGGGCGCTGGGTCACGAACAGGTGCTGGGAACGCATGCATTGGAAGCTTTTGCATTGGTAACTCGTTGGTAATCCGTGCAGCCCACAAACGCTGATGAAGGAGTACCATTGTCTGTGTAATTTAGTTACCAAATTCTATGAAACTTCACCCCAGTATTGATGCAGTTACGTCCTTGATTCAGGAAAAAAGCCAGGCGACGCGAAGCGCTTATTTGGCACAGCTTAACCAAGCTGCCGGTCGTGCCCCCAGTGCCGAGCGCATGGGTTGTGCCAACGTGGCGCACGCCGTCGCCGCCATGCCCGCCAACGACAAACTGAAAATCATCGCCCATCGCTCGCCCAACATTGCGATCGTCAACGCGTACAACGACATGCTGTCTGCCCACGCGCCGCTCCAGCATTACCCGGACATCATCAAGCACGAAGCGCAGCGCCATGGTGCCACCGCGCAAGTCGCGGGCGGTGTGCCGGCGATGTGTGATGGCGTGACGCAAGGCACACCCGGCATGGAGCTGAGTCTGTTCAGCCGCGATGTGATTGCGATGGCGACGGCGGTGTCGTTAAGCCACGATATGTACGATGCGGCGTTAATGCTCGGCGTGTGCGACAAAATCGTGCCGGGCCTGTTGATTGGCGCGTTGCATTTTGGCCATTTGCCCACCGTGTTCGTGCCAGGCGGGCCGATGACCTCGGGGCTGTCAAACACCGAAAAAGGCAAAGTGCGCGAGCTGGCAGCCCAGGGCTTGGTGGGCCGCACAGAGCTGCTGCAGGCCGAGTCCAAGGCTTATCACGGCATGGGCACCTGTACCTTTTATGGCACCGCCAACAGCAACCAGATGCTGCTCGAAGCGATGGGCCTGCATGTGCCGGGGACGGCATTTGTCAACCCGGGCAATGCGTTGCGCGAGGAGCTGACGCGAGAGGCGGTTCGCACCGTTTTGCAGATCACCAAAACCCAACGGTTTGTGCCCATCGGCCAGATGGTGGACGAGAAATGTATCGTCAACGCCATGGTCGCCTTGCTGGCCACAGGCGGCTCGACCAACCACTTGATTCATTGGGTGGCGGTTGCACGCGCAGCAGGCATTCTGATTGATTGGGATGACTTTGCCGCTTTGTCTCATGTGGTGCCCACGCTCACCCATGTCTACCCCAATGGCAAGGCGGATGTGAACCAGTTTCAATCCGCAGGCGGCCCAGGTTTCGTGATCCGCGAGTTGCTGGACGCGGGCTTCATGCATGAGGACGTGTTGACGGTTCGCCCAGGCGGCGTGCGCGAGTACACCGGTGTGCCAGAGGCCGCCGGCTCGGCCAATGGTTCGACTATTCGGTGGGCGGATGCGGGTGCATCAAAAGATGATTCCATTGTTCGCCCGGCTGCCGCGCCATTCAGTGGCTCGGGCGGCTTGATGCTGCTCAAAGGCAATCTGGGCCGCAGTGTGATCAAGGTGTCCGCCGTGCCGGATGACCGCCACATCATTGAAGCACCGGCTCGGGTTTTTGATTCGCAAGATGGGCTGCACTTCGCCTTCAAAGCGGGCGAGCTGGATCGCGATGTCGTGTGCGTCGTGCGCTGGCAAGGCCCTCAAGCCAATGGCATGCCTGAGTTGCACAAACTCACACCGCCCCTGGCCGTGCTCCAAGGTAAAGGCTACCGGGTGGCCTTGGTGACGGATGGGCGCATGAGTGGTGCCTCGGGCAAGGTGCCCGCTGCCATCCACGTCTCGCCCGAAGCCAAAGCTGGCGGGCCACTCGCCAAAGTTATGGACGGTGATGTCATTCGGCTCGATGCGGTGGCGGGCACGCTACAGGTTTTGGTGGCTGAGTCTGAATGGGCGGTGCGCCCTACTGCGACCATGCCAGTTGCTTTGATCGAAGCCAATGGCATCGGCATGGGCCGGGATTTGTTCAGTGGCATGCGCCGCCAGGCGACGACGGCCGAAGAAGGAGCTTGTACATGGTTTTAACGTCCACAACGGCGTCCCAGGGCAACGGCAAACTCACCGCGCGCGACGTGATGCGGGATGCGCCCGTCATCCCCGTTATCGTGCTGCATGACGTCGCCCATGCCGTGCCCATGGCGCGTGCGCTGTTGGCGGGCGGGATTCGCATGCTTGAGGTGACGTTGCGCACGCCGCAGGCGTTGGCGTGCATGGAAGCGATTGCGCGCGAGGTGCCCGAGGCGGTTGTCGGTGCCGGGACTGTGCGCAGCGCTGCTGACGCGCAGGCTGCCGCGATGGCTGGTGCACAGTTCGCC
>JANOTO010000012.1:0-1520 GCA_031416395.1 Rhodoferax sp.
CGCGCCTGAAACCTTCATTGACTTTGGCGCGTACCGTACTGCGGGCGGCTATGCGTTGCTTCAGCAATGTGCGTCGGGCCAGCGCGATGTCGAGTCCATCATCAAGACGATGGAAGACTCGTCCTTGCGCGGCCTGGGCGGTGCAGGCTTTCCCACGGGGCGAAAGTGGCGCATCGTCAAGGCCGAGCCAGGCCCGCGCTTGATGGTGGTGAACATTGACGAAGGCGAGCCGGGCACGTTCAAAGATCGAACCTATTTGGAGCGTGACCCGCATCGGTTTCTGGAGGGCATGCTGCTTGCAGCCTGGGTCGTCGGCATCGACAAGATTTACCTGTACCTGCGCGATGAGTACCATGGCTGTCGCGCCATGCTCGAAGCAGAGTAGGACAAACTTCGCCATGACCCACCGATGCCCAACATGCCGCAGATTGAGTTGCGCCGTGGTGCTGGGGCCTACATCTGCGGCGAAGAGTCGGCCATGATCGAATCGATTGAAGGCAAGCGCGGCATGCCGCGCCTTCGCCCGCCCTATGTGGCGCAAGTCGGCTTGTTTGGACGCCCCACGCTGGCGCACAATTTTGAAACCCTGTTTTGGGTGCGTGAGATTCTGGAACGTGGCGCCAACTGGTTTGCTTCCAGCGGGCGCAATGGGCGCAAGGGCTTGCGCTCGTTCTCGGTGTCGGGTCGGGTCAAAAATCCGGGTGTCAAACTGGCACCGGCGGGCATTACGGCGCAGGAATTGATCGACGAATTTTGCGGCGGAATGCTGGAGGGTCATCAACTTTATGGCTACTTGCCCGGTGGCGCGTCCGGTGGCATTCTGCCGGCACGTCTGGCCAACACCCCGCTGGATTTCGACACCTTACAAACGCACGGCGGTTTCATCGGCTCCGCTGCAGTGATCGTGTTGTCAAACCAAGACACGGCAACTGCTGCGGCACGCAACATGATGAACTTCTTCAAACACGAGTCCTGCGGGCAATGTACGCCGTGCCGCGTCGGCACGGCCAAAGCCGCAGCGCTGATTCAGCAGCCCAAGTGGGATTTGCCGCTCTTGGCCGATTTGTCGCAGGTGATGCGTGATTCGTCCATCTGCGGCCTGGGCCAGGCGGCACCGAATCCAGTCGACTGTGTGATCAAATATTTCCCACAGGAGCTGGCATGAACGCAGTCACCCGCCGCGAATTCGCTGCGCTGGATGCACCCACGGTCAATTTTCAGCTCAATGGCCGCGACGTTTGCGCCCGCGCTGATGAAACGCTGCTGACCGTCGCCAAGCGCGAAGGCATCGACATTCCGCACCTGTGCTTCAAGGAAGGCCTGCAAGCCGTGGGCAACTGCCGCGCCTGCATGGTGGAGATCGATGGTGAACGCGTGCTAGCGCCATCGTGCTGTCGAAGCGCCACGGCAGGCATGAAGGTGACAACCAATTCTGCGCGTGCTATGGCCTCGCAAAAAATGGTGCTGGAGCTGTTGCAGGCCGACATGCCCGAGGCGACTTACACGCGCCACAACGAGGT
>JANOTO010000013.1:0-1853 GCA_031416395.1 Rhodoferax sp.
CGCGCGCTGGCATCCGTCACCGTGCTGGCTCCCACCTGCGCGCTGGCCGATGCGCTGACCAAGGTGATGTTCATGGCCGATGCAGCGCAGGCCATATCCCTGGCCAGACGCTGGAAAGTGGATGTGCTGGTGGTCGATAAAGCGGGACAATGGCGGGCCAGTGCCGGGCTGATTCCAGCGTTGCATACCTAAATTTTCAAGGGACAAATCACCATGTCGAACCCGCCCCAATTTGAGCTGTATTCGTTCTGGCGCACCTCTGCCACCTTCCGCGTGCGGGTGGCGCTCAACATGAAGGGCCTGACGGCGCACGAGCACTTTATCAACATGGATGCAGGCGAGCAGCGCAGTGCAGCCTACCTCGCCATCAATCCGCTGGGTGGCTTGCCCACGCTGGTGGAGGCAGGGCATCCGCCCATCACCCAATCGTTGGCGATTCTGGAGTTTCTGGATGAGACGCAACCCACGCCAGCGCTGTTGCCCAGCGACCGCCATGGCCGTGCCCGTGTGCGCTCGATTGCAGCGATGCTGGCTTCTGACACGCATCCGCTGATTACGCCGCGTGTCAGAAAGTACCTCACTGCCAACAGCGGTTTTGACGATGCCGCCTGGCGCGCGTGGATTACGCATTGGTTCACAACAGGCTTGAGCGCAGTCGAGCAGCGCTTGGCTAGCGAGAACGCAACCGGTAACTTTTGCCACCGCGATGTGCCGGGCATGGCCGATATCTGCCTGGCCAGCGTGGTTGCGGTGATGCGGGTTTTCAAAGTCACCGTGCCCAACACGCCCACGATTGACCGCATCATGGTGAATTGCGATGCGCTGGAAGCGTTTGCGAAAGCTGCCCCCAGCCGCCAGGTGGGTGCGCCAGCCTGATCCAGAATGGGGCGATTCTTACTACAAATGTGGTAAGATTTGAATAAAAATTAACCTGCAAGTTAATTTTTATCGTCAGAGCGCAACTTTTTCCGTTATTCAGAATAAAATCCGGGCCTAGCTCTCGGATACTCTGCATATTTAGCTATATATTATGCAGCAAGCCCAAACGCAAATGCACCCGCCTCCCAGCCGCCTAATTTGCTGTCATTGAGGGTCGCCTTGCGGGCGAATGCGCGATTTGCTGGCGATGCCCTGGGGCGTGAACAAGATGACAAACTCAGCGGGGGCCGCGTCAGCCTCAGGCGACTTGGGGCCATTAGCCTGATAACTTCGATAAACCCACACTTCAAAACCGCTGTCAAATTTGACCACCGTGGCGGGGCCGAGTGTTGCAAGCGCCTCGGCTTTTGTCGTCTTGTCCAGGTTGATGGTGTCACTTGCAGCTTGCAGCGACATGCTGGCGTCGCGAAATGGCGGAAGCTCGGGCTTGGACGTGCGAAAGGCGCTTGCGCAACCCGCCAGCCACAGCGCAGATGTCAACGCTGAGGCAACGAGCAGGATTCGGCAGCGTGTCATCACTCGCTCTCCATGTACTCAAACTCGACCCGCGTGTCATCCGGCCAACTGCGGTCGCCCAAGGGCAGGAAATAGGTGCGGTCAACCAGCACTTCGCAGTCGCAATCAGGCAGGTCCTTGGGCAGGGCTGGGTCGTCGCTGGCATTGGCGTAAAGCTTTGTGATGGCCAAAATCTCGCGACGCGAGCCAGACATCAAGGTTACGCTGAACACAGGGCGGTCGGCGAAGAACAGGTAGCGCGGCGCTTTGTCGTCGCAATAGGCGGGCGTGTCGGCCAGCGCAGCGGCGATCCAGCCGATCAAGCCGCCGCGGTTGGACACCAGCCCCGCCTGCATGCCCACCCGACACTCCAGCCGTAAATCGCCCAGACGCCGGGTGTTGGGCGGCAAGCCGGGTGT
>JANOTO010000014.1:0-2419 GCA_031416395.1 Rhodoferax sp.
ATGGCTGTGCCGCTCACCCTGATCACCGAATCCGTCTTTGCCCGCGTGCTCTCATCGATGAAGGACGAGCGGGTGCTGGCCTCCAAAACGCTCATCGGGCCAAAACCCGTTTTTACGGGCAACCGCCAAGCCTTCATCGAAGATATCGGACACGCGCTGTACGCCGCAAAAATAATCTCCTACACACAGGGTTACCAGCTACTGCGGGCAGCGGCACAACATTTTGGCTGGAATCTCAACTATGGCGGCATCGCGATGATGTGGCGTGGCGGCTGCATCATCCGTTCGGCGTTTTTGATCAAAATCAAACAGGCGTTTGATGTCAACCCGGCGCTTGCCAATTTGCTGCTAGATCCTTTCTTCACGCAGACCATCGCCACCTCGCAACAGTCACTGCGCAACGTGCTCGTGCAAGCCCTGCAAAACGGAACTCCCATGCCCGCCATGTCGTCCGCACTAGCCTATTACGACGGCTACCGCTGCGCTAACCTGCCCGCGAATCTGCTGCAAGCCCAGCGCGATTTCTTCGGCGCACACCAATACGAGCGCATTGACCAGCCGCGCGGCACGTACTTCCACACCAATTGGACGGGGCGGGGTGGGGAGACAGCTTCTGGGGTTTATGGGGCGTGAGGGAGGGGGCGATCCGCGATCGGGGATGTGGGCAGAATCACTTCAGCTCGCTTGACTATGTTTGCTTCCTTGCTGCACAAGTCGGACTAGGTTCGAAATGCTACTGAATATATAGCTATATACGCATATATTTCGAGAGCAAGAGCGATATTCCATTCACAATTCCGCAAAAAAGACTATTTTTGATGTTCAATATACCTATATTGGGTATATTCAAAGACTTGCCCCAGCTTCACAACACCATCTCCCAAGTCTCACTAACTAACCCCTTCTGCCCAAACCCCTCATAAGCCTCGCTCTGGACGAGCTTGAACCCGCGCTTCGCATAAATTACGCGCGCGGCATCCAGGCAACTGTTGGTCCAGAGGGTCATCTTTTTGTAGCCTTTGCTGCGCGCGAAGGCAACGCATTCATCAGTTAGTCGCCCGCCCAGGCCAAGGCCGCGCGCCTCGGGGGTGAGGATCAGCATGCGCAGTTGGGCGACGGTTTTGGACTTGCGAACGACGAAGACTGAGCCTGCGCGCTGACCGTTGACTTCGGCGATCCAGCAGCGCTCCCACTCGGGCTGCCAGCGGCGCAGGTGCTTGGACAGGATGCCCAGCACCAGCGTTTCAAACTCGGCGTTCCAGCCGTACTCGCGCGCATAGATTTCGCCGTGCTGTTGAACCACCCAACCCATGTCGCCTGGTTTGGGCTCGCGCAGTGTGATCGTCTTTTGATTCATGTTCATGTTCACCATACGGCTTAAGTTTACGGGGCAAGATCAAGTTCGTCCCATGAATCGTTCGTCGTTATGATGGTGCAATGCCTTTATCTTCCGCCCCTAATCTTGCAACCGCTATTGCAGCCGCAGCCAGCGAGCTCGATGCCACTGAGAGCAGTCTTGCGTCGTTAGAACCTTCGTTGCCGATTGACCCGCGCCAGTTGCGCCAGGTGCTGGGACAGTTTGCCACAGGGATCACCGTGATCGCTACGCGCTCGGGTGATGGCGACCTGGTCGGGTTGACGGCCAACTCGTTTGGTGCACTGTCGCTTGATCCGCCGCTGATCACTTGGGCGCTGCGGTTGAATTCGTCGAACTTGCCAGTGTTTCAAGCGGCTGATCAGTTTGTGGTGAACGTGCTGGCTGAGGCGCAAGTCGAGGTGTCACGACGCTTTGCAAGCAGTGCGGGGAACAAGTTTGAGGGCATTCCTTTTGCGTTGGGCCAGTCTGGTTTGCCTATGATCCATGGCGCTGCGGCTTGGTTTGAATGCCGCACGGTAAGCCAGCAAATTGTGGGCGACCACTGCCTGTTCATCGCGGCAGTCGAAACCTTTGCCCGTTCCGAGTCACCACCGTTGATTTTTCACGGTGGTGGGTACTTCACTCTGGGGTCTAAATTCTGATGCTGCAACAACGCATTGAAGCCAAGTGGATTGACTGTTTTGTGCAGGCGTTTGCGCTGTGCGGGGTCAAGGCGGGCGACACGGCGGCGATTTTGTCGGAGAGCCAATCCCGCCCGGTCAACGTGCATCTGGCCGAGCTGGCGCTGGTGCGCTTAGGTGCCCACGCGTTCCACGTCGTGCTGACCACGCCCAAGCTGACGGCCCCTGTGCCGATTCGCTCCACCGGCGCGTCGGATGCGATTGGTGGTCTGGCGCCTGTGGTTCAAGCGCTGGCAGCTACGTCGTTTGTAGCGGACTTGACGGTCGAAGGCCTGCTGCACGCCGCCGAGCTGCCGCAGATAATGGCCGGTGGTGCGCGGGTGTTGATGGTGAGCAACGAGCACCCAGAAGTGCTGGAGCG
>JANOTO010000015.1:0-4376 GCA_031416395.1 Rhodoferax sp.
AACTGCTTCATGTCTTTCATGATGTCTTCACGCGAGAGCAAAAATTCAAGCTCGCCCAGGCGATCAGCGAAGCGGACGAGACGGTTACGGAGGAAGGGTTTCATGAGGCTTGGGTACAAAGTCCAAATAATTGGGGTCAGATTCCAATTATTTGAGGCCAAAGGCCGGGGAGCGATACTTTCGCCAAAGAGGCAGCCAAACAATTGGAATCTGACCCCAATTAATTAGACTTCAGGTCTAGCCCAGCTAACGCTCTTTGCGAAGAAAGAAGTGCTGCGCCGCCGCTGTAGCCCGCTGGCGCGAATCAACATCCGCAGTGCGCAGCTCGGCAAACGCGCCATGCAGCATCTTCTGTGTCAGGCCCTTTGAGAGCGCCTCCATCACGGCCTCCACGTTATCGCCGCGCGCGAGCATCTTGCGGGCCCGCGCCAGCTCCAGCGCGCGCCATTCGTCGGCCTGCGCGTTGAGCTGCTGAATTAGCGGCACCACGCCGTGCTCGGGGTGGCGCTGTCCCATCCAATGCATGAAGCTTTGCACGCCAGCGTCGATGATGACCTCGGCCTGCGCCACGGCGGCTTGCCGATGGGCCTGGCCGGTCTGCACCACTTTGGCCAGGTCGTCCACGGTGTACAGATAAACGTCGCGCAGGGCCTTCACCTCGGGCTCAATATCGCGCGGCACCGCCAGATCGACCATGAACATCGGGCGGTATTTGCGTTTTTTCAGCGCACGCTCAACAGCACCGAGGCCAATGATCGGCAGCGTGCTGGCGGTACTGCTGATGACGGCGTCAAACTCATGCAGACGCTCGGGTAAATCGGCCAGTTGCATCACGCTGCCACCCAGGCGGTGGGCCAGAATCTCGCCGCGCTCCAGCGTGCGGTTGGCAATGGTCAACGATTTGGGCTGCTTCGCCGCAAAGTGTGTGGCGGCAATCTCGATCATCTCGCCCGCACCCACAAACAGCACGCGAATTTCATGCAGATCCTCAAAGAGCTGGCTGGCCAGGCGCACGCTGGCGGCGGCCATGCTGATCGAGTGAGCGCCGATTTGAGTGGACGAGCGAACCTCTTTGGCAACCGAGAACGAGCGCTGAAAAAGCTGGTTCAACGTGCTGCCCAGGGCACCCGCCTCATCAGCCACGCGCACCGCATCCTTCATCTGGCCCAGAATTTGCGGCTCGCCCAGCACCATCGAATCAAGCCCGCTGGCGACGCGAAACGCATGGCGGGCGGCACTGTCGTCGTGGAGTGTGTACGCATGGGAGCGCAGCAGCATGGGGCTGACCCCGCCCGAATGCGCCAGCCAGTCCACCGTTTGATCCATCGCATTGGACGATGGCGGCCCACCCGCGCAGTAAATCTCGGTGCGATTGCAGGTCGAGATGATCGCCGCCTCCGGCCCCGACAGCGCGTTGCGCAAACTCGCCAACGTAGGCCCCACCTGGTCAATCGCAAACGCAAACCGCCCGCGCAAATCCAGCGGTGCGGTGGTGTGATTGATGCCTAATGCCCAGACTGCCATGCCGGGATTATAAAATTTGTGCTGACCGTCGGCTTTTGCGCCACGTCAATACCCCATCACCCCTGCCAAAACTGCTCCCCAAAAGCTTTCCAGACACTACGCATGCCACTTTTAGATGTATTGATTCACGCGTTGAATTTTGCGGCACCCGCCGCGTTCATGGCGGTGCTCATGCCCCTATTGGCCAAGCTAATCATGCGCCGACAGCAAGCCCTGCTGGCCGGGTGGGCACAGGTGCTGGTCAATTTCGCGGTGTGCATGGCCGTGCTGCTGCTGGGTTTGGTGTTTTTTGGCCGAGACGGCAAGATGGCCACTTACGCTGCGTTGGTGTTAGGCGCGGCCACCAGCCAGTGGGTGATGATGAAGGGATGGCGTGGGAAAATCGTCAAAAATTAACTCTGAGGTTAATTTTTATATCCAAAACACCAAAAACAGCAAAATTATCAATTAAATAGTGCTCTAGCTCTCGAATATATTGCATAATATGCTACGTTTATCATAGTAAACTGTAGGTTGTCATCACACCGCGTCACTCATCGCGACAGGCGAAAACAAGTCCACCCGGTCAGTGATGATGCCGTCGGTGCCCAGGTCGATCAGGCGCTGGGCGGCCCAGTCGTCGTTGACGGTGTAGCTTAAGCACTTGAAGCCCGCGCTGTGGGCTTGGGCGACGCTGAACTGATCCCACAGCACCTGATTGCAGACGATGGCAACGCAGTCGAGCTGCAAGGCGATCTCCAGCCAATTGGACTTCATCGCATCCAGCAGCAGGCCGCGCGGCAGGTGTGGGGCTGCGGCGTAAGCACCATTCAAAGCATCGACTTCAAACGACGTCAGCAGCGGCGGCACCGCAGAATCTTTCCACAGGCGCGCGGCTTCGTGCGCCACGATCTTGCCGGTGTTGAGCTCGGTGCCGGGCGTGGGCTTGATCTCGATGTTGAGTGCGTAACCGTTGCGCTGCACAAACTCGGCAATGTTGTCTAACGTGGGCAGCGGCTCGCCCGCGTAGGCGCGCGAGTGCCAACTGCCTGCGTCGAGTTGGGACAGCGTGCCCCAGGGATGGTCACCCGCCACTTCGTCGTTGGCACGGCCCAACTTATTGCTCGCGTTGGTGGTTCGGCTCAGGGTGGCATCGTGCATCAGAAACGGTACGCCGTCGCTGCTCAACTTCACGTCGCACTCAAACATCCGGTAGCCGTAACTTGCGCCTAAGCGGAAGGCGGCTAATGTGTTTTCAGGGGCTAGTTTGCCAGCGCCACGGTGGGCGATCCAGCGGGGGTAGGGCCAGTTGTGAGCTGCCATCGCTTAAATCCGCTTGCCCGTTTCCTTGTCAAACCAATGCATCCGATCCGCGCGCGGGGTCACGTGAAACGTGCTGCCTATCGCAGGCGGCGTGTGCTGCTCGTCGATGCGCACAATCATCTGCTCGCCGTTCATGCTGCTGTAGACCAGGCGCTCGGCACCTAAGGTTTCAATCGCTTCGACCTTCACCGCCCAACCCGTCGGCGTGATGTCAAGATGCTCTGGCCGAATGCCGAGAATAGTGCCTGCTTTTCCACCGTTTTGCTCGTTCGGCGCGTTTTTCAGCAGGTTCATGGGCGGCGAGCCGATGAAGCTGGCTACAAAGGTGGAAGCGGGACGGGTGTAGACCTCTTCGGGGGTGCCAAACTGGTCCATACGGCCTGCGTTCATCACGATCATGCGCTGCGCCAGGGTCATGGCTTCGACCTGGTCGTGGGTGACGAAGAGCGAGGTGATGCCTAATTCGCGGTGCAATTTTTGAATCTCTAGCCGGGTCTGTGCGCGCAGCTTGGCATCGAGGTTGGAGAGCGGCTCGTCAAACAAAAACACCTGGGGCTGGCGCACAATGGCGCGGCCCATCGCCACGCGCTGGCGCTGCCCGCCTGAGAGTTCGCGCGGCTTTCTTTGCAGCAGTGCGCCCAACTCCAGGATTTTCGCGGCTTTGTCGACGCGGGTTTTGATTTCGTCAACCGGCACCTTGGCGATCTTTAAGCCGTAAGCCATGTTGTCGAACACGCTCATGTGCGGGTATAGCGCGTAGTTTTGGAAGACCATGGCGATGTCGCGCTCAGACGGTTCTAGTTTATTGACCACGCGGTTGCCGATGGAGATGTCGCCCTCGGAGATTTCTTCCAGCCCTGCCACCATGCGCAACAGGGTCGATTTGCCGCAGCCTGAGGGGCCAACGATGACGATGAATTCGCCGTCTTTGATGTCGGCGCTAACGCCGTGAATGACCTGGTTAGCGGTTTTGCCAGAGCCGTAGCGTTTGACAACGTTTTTGAGTGTGATTGAAGCCATTATTTTTCTGTATCAACAAGGCCCTTAACGAACCACTTCTGCATCAACATGACCACCAGCGCCGGCGGCAGCATGGCCAGAATTGCTGTGGCCATCACCACGTTCCACTCGGTGTAGGCCTCGCCTGCGATCAGGCGTTTGATGCCCAGCACCACCGGGTACATGTTTTCGTTGGTAGTCACGAGGAGGGGCCAAAGGTATTGATTCCAGCCGTAGATGAACTGAATCACGAACAGTGCGGCAATGGACGTTTTAGACAGCGGCAGCAGGATGTCCCAGAAAAACCGCATCGGGCTGGCACCGTCCATACGCGCGGCTTCGACCAATTCGTCAGGCACGGTTAAAAAGAACTGCCGGAACAGAAACGTGGCGGTGGCTGAGGCGATGAGCGGAATCGTCAAACCGGCATAGCTGTTGAGCATCCCAAGGTCAGACACCACAGCGTAAGTCGGCCCAATGCGCACCTCGACCGGCAGCATCAACGTGATAAAAATCATCCAGAACACGAGGCCTTTGGCGGGGAATCGAAA
>JANOTO010000016.1:0-1971 GCA_031416395.1 Rhodoferax sp.
GCGGGCGCGGGGTGTGAGGCCGTTTTTCCTAGCCGTGGCTTCATCCGCCAGTAGGAGTGCACACGCACCGTCGTTGACACCGCTGGCATTGCCTGCCGTCACGCTGCCTTCGGGTTTGACGGCACCTTTGAGCTTGGCCAGCGCCTCCAGGGACGTTTCGCGCGGGTGTTCGTCTTTGCTGACAACGATGGCATCGCCCTTTTTCTGCGGGATCGTCACGGAAGTGATTTCGGCATCGAAGAAGCCAGATTTTTGCGCCGCCACCGCTTTCAACTGAGACGCCAGCGCCATTTTGTCTTGGTCGTCGCGGCTGATCTTGTAGTCGGCCGCGACGTTTTCAGCGGTCTCGGGCATGGCATCGACACCGTATTTCTCTTTCATCAGCTTGTTGACGAAGCGCCAGCCAATTGTCGTGTCGTACATCTGCGCAGCGCGGCTGAAGGCGCTCTCGGCCTTGCCCATGACGAACGGCGCGCGGCTCATGCTCTCGACGCCACCGGCGATCATCATCGTCGCTTCGCCCGCCCTGATGGCGCGGGCTGCCGTGCCTACCGCATCCATGCCCGAGCCGCACAGTCGATTGATGGTGGCACCGGGCAGCTCCAGCGGCAGGCCCGCCAGCAGGCTGGCCATGTGGGCGACGTTGCGGTTGTCTTCCCCGGCTTGGTTGACGCAGCCGTAGATGACGTCGGTGACCGCCAGCCAATCGACATTCGGGTTGCGCGCCATCAACGCTTTGAGCGGGATAGCACCCAAGTCGTCGGTGCGCACACTGCTTAAAGCGCCGCCGTAACGGCCGAAGGGGGTGCGAATGGCATCGCAGATGTAGGCTTGTGGTGTTGTCATGACCACCATCTTATCGCGCTTGACTGGTCAACAGTGCACTGACTTGGTGTGTACTTTCACCGCACTTTTCTGAACGTCGGCAAGATCTCATATGCTATATATTATATAGCTATATGTGCATGCAATACAAGAGCTAGAGGACGATTAATCCATGAAAAATACACAAAACCCGCTGAAATGGGCAAAAATCGGCAAAAACAGGTCATTGTTACTACATTTGTGGTAATTTAGATTTGAAGCAGTACAATGACGTCATGCTGTTCCAACCCTCCCAGGCCGATGTTCGTCGCTTCTTTTGCGCGGTTTACGCCAAATCAGGTGCGAACCTGCCGCTCGAAGCTATCGAAACCATTGCCAGCCTGTGGATTGATGAGCACCCCGAGTACCACGCAGACTTGAGCGATGTGGATGCGGCACTCCTCGCTATGGGCACCGAAGAGCCCGGCAAAACCAACGCGTTTTTGCACCTCAGCATGCACCTCACGTTGAGCGAACAGTGCAGCATTGACCAGCCGGGCGGCATTCGCCAAGCGGTGGAGCTGCTGACTGCCCGGTTGGACTCGCTGCACGACGCGCACCATAGCGCGATGGAGTGCCTGGGCACGATGATTTGGGAGAGCCAGCGCTCGAGGCTGCCGCCGGATGGGCAGGCCTACATTGACTGCGTTCAGCGCCGCGCAACACAACTTTAGCGGTGATCGCCGTGAAAACATCGAAAAAAAAGCCGCTCAAAAGCGGCTTTTTTTGAGAGGCGAAACAGCTTCAGCGAAAACTTGATTGCCTGACGACTTTCAAGTCCCCCGGCAAATCGCTCAGGTAGCCCGCCAGCTCTTTCATCTCCGCGTTAGTGAACTGCTTGGCAATACCGCCCATCACGGCATTGGCACGACCGACTTTGGCGTTATTTTCAGTTTTGTAGGACTTGAGCGCCACAAAAAGGTAGTCGGCATGCTGACCCGCTATTTTGGGGTAGGTCGGGTCAATCGGGGCCGCAAAGTTGGCACCGTGGCAGGATACGCAAGCGCCTTTCGCGAGCAAGCCAGCCACCTTGGCCGAGCCCTCGGGCGCTTTGGGCAGCACCGGCGCACCCGCAACCGCGCCATGCACTTCGTAGTAGGCGGCGAC
>JANOTO010000017.1:0-5026 GCA_031416395.1 Rhodoferax sp.
ATCACGTGGTGAATCCGCTCCATCACCGCCTTGAAGCTGAACTGCGCCGTGGTGTCCGTCAAGCCGTACTTGGAGCCATGCTTCATCTGGCTTGCCAGCTTGGCGCTTTTGATCAAAGCCTTGCTGGGCACACAGCCAAAATTCAGACAGTCGCCGCCCATTTTGTGCGCTTCCACCAAGGTCACTTTGGCCTTCACCGCAGCGCCAATGAGCGCGGTGACCAAACCACCGGCACCGGCGCCAATCACGATCAGGTTGCGGTCAAACGTTTTGGGTTTGAGGTGGTTCCACTTGGCGTAGACCTTGCGGGCTTTCACGGTGTCGAGGATCTTCTTGGCGATCAGCGGAAAGATGCCCAAGAGCACGAACGAGCCGATCAACCCCGGCGACAGAATGCCTTTGAGCGAATCGATCTTGGCCAACTGCGTGCCCGCGTTGACAAACACGATGGTGCCCAGAAACATACCCACTTGGCTGACCCAGTAGAACGTCCAGGTCTTTATCTTGGTCAAGCCCATCGCCAGGTTGATGACAAAAAACGGCACCAACGGCACCAGGCGCAGGGTGAACAGGTAGAAGCCGCCCTCTTTCTCCACCCCTTTGTTGATCTCGGCCAGGCGTGCGCCAAACTTGTTTTGCACCGTTTCGCCCAACAAAAACCGTGCCGCCAGGAACGACACCGTGGCACCGATGGACGATGCGAAAGAGACGATCACGGTGCCAATCACCAACCCGAAAATCGCGCCAGCAGCCAGCGTCATGATCGCAGCGCCGGGCAGTGAGAGCGCCGTGACCGCAACGTAAGCCGCAAAGAAACCCAGGATCACCAGGGCGGGCTTTTCGGCATACAAACTGGCAAAGCCGCTTTGCTGCGACTTGATGAAGTCCAGCGAGAAGAAGCGCCCCAGATTGAAGATGAAGAACAGCGCGATGAGCGCCAGCAGCAGGATGAGGATCAGGACTTTTTTGTTCTTCATGGTAGATTTTCAGTGGTGGCCAAAGCCGATGGATGTACACAGCGAACGACTCGAACTGTAGCCTCAATTGGTCAACGCCCACATAGTTTTCTTACAGCTTGCGTCACTTACGGTTGCGCTGGCCGTTTGGATGCAAAATCTTCAATTCAGAATGAATATTAACCTGCAGGTTAATTTGAAATCAAAAAATTGGTGAATTTGGGGAAATTATGAACTTTTTTGGCCTCTCGCTCTCGGATTATATGGATTTACAGCTATTTTATATATAGCATTTTCCATCGCCCACCACACCGCTAATCGTGCAAAATCCAAGGCGGTGCTGTTTTTGAAATCGACCTCGCAAGATGGAAACCTTCGCATGAATGAAACATTGATCTCACCCCCGCCCTCTCGCGCGTCGCGCGAGGCAGCGCTGCCGCAGTGGGCCGCCACCGGCAGCAGCCGCATTCCGTACTGGGCCTACACCGACGATGCCGTCTACCAGCGCGAACTTGATCGCTTCTTCTACAACGGCCACTGGTGTTACGTGGGCCTGGAGGCTGAAATCCCCAACGTCGGCGATTTCAAACGCACCAAGGTCGGCGAGCGCTCGGTCATCATGATTCGCGACAAAGACGGCAGCATCAACATCGTTGAAAACCGCTGTGCGCACCGTGGCGTGGCGTTTTGCCGCGAGCGCAGTGGCAACAAAACCGAGCTGGTGTGCCCCTATCACCAGTGGAATTACAACCTCAAAGGTGACTTGCAGGGCGTGCCGTTTCGCCGAGGCTTGAAGCAGGATGGCCGCACCATCGGCGGCATGCCTGCGGACTTTGATTTGAAAGAGCACGGCCTCACCAAGTTGAAAGTCGCTGCGCGCGGCGGTGCCGTGTTTGCCAGTTTCGATCACGCCGTTGCACCATTGGACGAGTACCTTGGCCCCACGATCTGCCGTTACTTTGACCGCGTGTTCGATGGTCGCAAATTAACCCTGCTGGGCTACAACCGCCAGCGCATCCCTGGGAACTGGAAGCTGATGCAGGAGAACATCAAAGACCCGTACCACCCCGGCCTGCTGCACGCCTGGTTTGTGACGTTTGGGCTTTGGCGTTCTGATAACAAGGCACAGCTTTTGATGGATGCCAAGCAACGCCACGCCGCGATGATTTCCACGCGCGGCAACGCGGGCCAGGCCGGTGCGGCCACGAGCGGCGTGACCAGCTTCAAAGACACCATGAAGCTCAATGACGACCGCTTTCTGGATGTCGTTCACGAGCCCTGGTGGGGCGACCCCACCGCGGTGATGACGACTATTTTCCCCAGCTTGATCATCCAGCAGCAGGTGAATTCACTGTCCACCCGGCACATCCAACCGAATGGGCCGACCAGTTTTGACTTCGTTTGGACGCACTTTGGCTTCGAGGACGACACACCCGAAATGCAGCGGCGTCGCCTGCGCCAAGCCAACCTGTTTGGCCCGGCGGGATTTGTGTCTGCTGATGACGGTGAAGTGATCGAGTTCAGCCAAGACAGCTTCACCTCCAACCATCTCAGCGGCAAAAGCACCATCGCCGAGCTGGGCGGAAAAACCGCTGAAGACACCGATCACATGGTGACCGAGACGCTGATTCGCGGCATGTACGCCTACTGGCGCGAGGTGATGGGCGTATGAGCACCGCTGCGAACCCATCGTCCAAAACAAAGCTGCCCGTGAAACTGCTCGCCGATGACTACATCAGCCTGCTGGTGTTCTACCAGGCCTACGCCGAAACGCTGGACAGTGGCCAATGGGACGACTGGCCAGGGTTCTTCACACCAGAGTGCGTCTACAAAGTGCAGCCGCGCGAAAACTACGATCAGAAGCTGCCACTGGCAACCATCGCGTTCGAAAGCCAAGGCATGCTCAAAGACCGCGTTTACTGCATCCGCGAAACGCTGTACTACGAGCCCTACTACCAGCGCCACGTCGTTGGCGCGCCAGTTGTCACATCACACGATGGCGACACCGTCAAAGCCCACGCCAGCTACGCCGTGTTTCGCACCAAGCCCGATGAAGTCACCCACGTTTACAACGTGGGCCGCTACATCGACGAGCTACTGCGCGCGCCGGATTCTGCCCACGGCTGGCTGCTGAAAAGCCGCGTCTGCGTGTTTGACAGCGACCTGATTTTGAACTCGATGATTTATCCGATTTGAGGCGGCCTAGCCAATTTATCTTTTTAGGGTAAATGCCGTCGCGCGAACTCGTTCATTTGCCTTAAAGTTCCCTCATTCGTTATAGAAGGAAATCAGTATGTCCACCCGTCGCCTCGTTCTGTCCCGCAGTGCTGCCCTTATCGGTGCGGCTTCTACGTCACTTTTGTTGCCTGAAATCGCCCGAGCGCAAGCTGCCAAAGTTCGCGTTGGCCTGATGCTGCCTTACACCGGCACCTTCGCGCAGCTCGGTGTGGCGATTGAAAACGGCTTTCGCATGGCCATTGCCGAGCAGGGCGGCAAGCTCGGCGGGCGCGACGTCGAATTCTTCAAGGTCGATGACGAATCCGAGCCGTCCAAGGGCATAGAAAACGCCAACAAGCTGGTGCTGCGTGACAAGGTGGATGTGCTGGTGGGCACAGTTCATTCGGGCGTGCAAATGGGCATCCACAAGGTGGCGCGAGACTCGGGCGTGCTCAGCCTGATCCCCAATGCTGGCGTGCACGCGGCGACGCGCAGCCAATGCGCGCCCAACGTGTTTCGCACCTCATTCAGCAACTCGCAACCCACGCGCGCGCTGGGCCAGGCGATGATCGCCAAGGGCCACAAAAAGGCGGTCTGGATCACCTGGAAGTACGCGGCGGGCGATGAGGCATTTGAAGGCTTCAAAGAAAGCTACACCGCTGCGGGTGGCACGATCATGAAGGAATTGAACTTGCCCTTCCCGAACGTCGAGTTTCAAGCGCTGTTGACCGAGATTGCCTCGATCAAACCCGATGCGGTGGCCTGCTTCTTTGCCGGCGGCGGTGCGGCCAAGTTCATGCGTGATTACGCGGCTGCCGGATTGAAAGACAAAATTCCGTTGTACGGCTCGGGCTTCCTCACCGAAGGCGTGTTGGATGCTGCGGGCGACGCTGCCAATGGTGTCATGACCACGCTGCATTACAGCGACTCGCTGGCCACTGCGCGCAACCAGGCCTTCCGACTGGCCTACGCCAAAACCTACCGTTTGCAGCCCGACGTTTATGCCGTGCAAGGCTATGACACCGGCCTGCTCTTGGCCCTGGGTGCCAACGCCGTCAAAGGCGATTTGTCCAACAAACCCGCCCTGTACAAAGCGATGGAGGGTGCCACCATCGACAGCCCGCGCGGCAAATGGACGATGAGCGCGTCGCACAACCCGGTGCAAGACATTTATTTGCGTGTGGTCGAAAATAAAGAAAATAAAGTCTTGGGCGTGGCCGCCAAGGCACTGGCTGATAGCGGCGCGGGCTGCAAGATGGCGTAAGCGCCACAACCAACACCGCCAACAGCGCCAGCATGGCTGGCCGCAGCGGGTGATAGGTCAAAGCCGCAGCGACAGAAAAAGCCACTTTTATTCTCGGTCGAACGACGGGGCCCGGTAAAACCATGCGAACTCAAGTCGCCATCATCGGCGCAGGCCCAGCCGGCCTTTTGCTCGGTGCACTGCTGCACCAGGCGGGCATTGACAACATCATCATCGAACGACAGAGCCCCGACTACGTGCTGGGCCGCATCCGCGCGGGCATCCTGGAACAGACCACGGTGGACATGCTGGAGGCGGTGGGCGTAGGAAGCGGCGTGAAGGCTGACGGCATCGTGCACCACAGCATTGAATTGGTATTTGCCGGGGCACGCCATGCGATTGATGTGCAGGGGCTGACGGGCGGCAAGGTGGTGACCGCCTATGGCCAAACGGAGGTGACGCGCGACTTGATGGACGCACGCACTCGCAGCGGACAGACCACCGTGTATGAGGCTAAAAACGTCAGCATTCACGACTTTGACAGCGACACACCACGGGTAACGTTCGAGAAGGACGGGCAAGCTCGCTCGCTGGCCTGCGACTTCATCGC
>JANOTO010000018.1:0-2054 GCA_031416395.1 Rhodoferax sp.
CGTCAATCTGATTCCCACCAGCGCCGGCGGCACCCACGAAAGCGGTCTGCGCGACGGCCTGTTCACGGCCGTCAAGAGTTTCATCGAGCTGCATTCCCTGTTGCCCAAGGGCGTCAAGCTGTTGCCGGAGGATGTGTTCGCGCGCGCCAGCTACGTGTTGTCAGCCAAGGTGCTGGACCCGCAGTTCCAGGGCCAGATCAAGGAACGGCTGAACTCGCGCGACGCGGTGCGCCTGGTGTCCAGCTTTGTGCGGCCCACGCTGGAGCTGTGGCTGAACCAGCATGTTGAATACGGCAAAAAACTGGCGGAGTTGGCGATTCGTGCGGCCCAGACTCGCCAAAAAGCCGGTCAAAAAGTCGAAAAGCGCAAAAGCTCGGGTGTCGCCGTGTTACCCGGCAAATTGACGGACTGCGAAAGCCGCGACTTGGCGCACAACGAGGTCTTTTTGGTCGAAGGCGACTCGGCCGGTGGCAGCGC
The DNA here is from genome assembly GCA_031416395.1 of Rhodoferax sp. Taxonomy (GTDB): domain Bacteria; phylum Pseudomonadota; class Gammaproteobacteria; order Burkholderiales; family Burkholderiaceae_C; genus JANYCG01. The sequence continues at coordinate 478 of JANOTO010000018.1, forward strand.
CAAGATGGGCCGCGACAAGGAAAGCCAAGCGATTTTGCCCCTGCGCGGCAAGGTGCTCAACACCTGGGAAGTAGACCGCGATCGGCTGTTTGCCAACACCGAAATTCACGATATTTCTGTGGCAATCGGTGTCGACCCGCATGGCCCGAATGACTCACCGGACTTGAGCGGCCTGCGCTACGGCAAGGTCTGCATTTTGAGCGATGCCGATGTGGACGGCTCGCATATCCAAGTGCTTCTGTTGACCCTGTTTTTTCGCCACTTCCCCAAGCTGATTGAAACCGGTCATGTGTTTGTGGCTCGCCCGCCGCTGTTTCGGGTGGATGCACCCGCGCGCGGAAAGAAACTCGCGTCCAAAGCTTATGCGTTGGATGACGGCGAGCTAACCGCCATTTTGGATAAGCTGCGCAAAGAGGGCGTGCGCGAGGGTGCCTGGAGCATCAGCCGCTTCAAGGGCTTGGGTGAGATGAATGCCGAGCAGTTGTGGGACACCACATTGAACCCCGACACGCGCCGCCTGCTGCCAGTGCAATTGGGTGCAGTCGATTTTTTACAGACCGAGAACCTCATCACCAAGCTGATGGGCAAGGGCGAGGCGGCGGCACGGCGTGAGCTGATGGAGTTGCATGGCGATGCGGTGGAGGTTGATATCTGATGAAGTTTCCTCTCTTACTGGCGGTAGTCTTGTTGTTCTCGACGGCATTCGCCCGCGCCGATGTCTGGGGCTACGTGGACGAGCGCGGTGTCGCGCATTTCGCCAATGAAAAGCTCGACGATCGCTACGAGGTTTTCTACAAAGGTGGCGAGAGTTTTGACACCAGCAAAACACCCAACGCGCCTGCTGACAACGTCCGCCCGATGAGTGTGCCCTCCGTGCCCGCGCGCTTGCAGACTTTCTTCGACGTGTCACCCAACTACAAAGCCATCAGGCACCACATCAAAGACGCTGCCAACACCTACAAGATTGATTACGAGTTGCTTCAAGCGCTGATCGCCGCTGAATCAGGTTTTGATGTGGCGGCCGTATCTCCCAAAGGGGCCATTGGGCTGATGCAGTTGATGCCGGATACAGCGCGCCGATATGGCGTTGACGGCGACAAAAAAATGGCGATTGAGAAGAAACTGATCGACCCGAAGATCAACGTCAAGGCCGGTACGCGGTATTTAAGCGATTTGATCAAGATGTTCCCAGGTCGTCTCGATCTGGCGCTGGCCTCGTACAACGCGGGCGAAGGTGCGGTGCAGCGGGCGGGCAACAAAATCCCGAACTACAAAGAAACGCAAAACTACGTCAAAACCGTGATGCAGCTTTACAACGGCTTGAAGCCGCCTGCGGCTGTGGTGGCGGAGCGCTTCCCCACCCGCATTCGCATGGAGATGCTCGGCGGTGCGGCCCGGCGCAGCAACATGCTGGCGCCGATGTCGCCCACGGCTGGGCAAAGCGCAGCGCAGGGTGCATTTGAGAACAGCATTCCGGGCAGCAGCCTGGTGTCTGGCCCGGCAGGATCAACGTCCACGCCTTGACTTGCAACCATCGCATCGGGTGGCCGCACCTCGTTACCGCATTCGGCTGCGGT
>JANOTO010000019.1:0-12856 GCA_031416395.1 Rhodoferax sp.
GCGGTAGGCAAAACCATCGCGATCCTGGCGGCCAAACCATTGCTGGCTGCGCAGTTCGTTGGCTGGTTTCTTTGGCTGGGTAGTCATTGCGTTCCTTTGAAATTTTGGGGTTTTCGCGGATAATCTTATCGTAGTATCGTAGTATCGTAATACGATTACGCGCCGTGGGCAATAGAAATTCTTTGGAGCAAACCTTGTCGAAACCTGATGTGCTTGTAGTCGCCAAACTCTGGCCTCCCATGATGGAGGCGCTGCAAACCGCCTTCACCGTGCATGACCGAACGCATGAGTCTGACCCCGCCGCATTTTCAAAAATTGCGTCATCCATCCGCGCCATTTCCGGTGCGGGCGAATCCAAAGTTCCCGCCAGCCTGATCGCGCAACTGCCCGCGTTGGAGATGATTTCGGTGTTTGGGGTCGGCTAACACCTGTACCGTAGCCGATGCTTCTCTAATGATCAAAAACGTCCACGGCAACACTGTCGACTTTCTGGGCGAAGCCATCGTCGCTGGAAGATATGGCGTGGGCGCGTCGATTCCGCCCGAGCCCGTGCTGTGCGAAGAGCTGGGTGTAAGCCGCACGGTGGTGCGCGAGTCGGTCAAGTCGCTGGTCGCCAAGGGGCTGATACTGACCGGCCCCAAAGTCGGCACGCGGGTGCTGCCCTCAGACCAATGGAACTGGTTTGATGCCGATGTCATCGCCTGGCAGGTTAAGGCCGGCCTCACACCCGATTTCATCCGTGACCTGCAAGACCTTCGTCGGGTGGTGGAGCCCGCCGCTGTCAAGCTTGCCGTTCTGCGAGCCACTGATCTTGATATTGCACAGATCGAAGCAGCCTACGCGGGGATGAAAATTGCCGTCACCCACGGCGGGGACTATGTCACGCATGACTTGGCTTTTCACCAGGGGCTGCTCAAGGCGTCGCATAATCGAATGCTGCTCCAGATGAGCAAGGCGCTGGGTGCGCTGCTTCGAACCAGTTTCGAGCTGTCCACCAGCAAAAAGGGCGGCCCGGCCAAGTCCCTGCCAATGCACCGCGCCGTGCTCGATGCCGTGATTGCGCGCAGCCCCACGAAAGCCGAGCGCGCCATTTGCATGCTGATCGATGGTGCGCATCACGATATTGAGCAGTTGCTGGCTTCCCGGCGCAGGCTGCCTCTGGTTAACGAACCCGCGCTGCGGCTGAAGGCTGCTTAGTGCTGACGTCACCTTCGGCAACACACTGTTTTTTTAAGCGGGGTGCGATTGCAATGAGAGCCAAAACATCATGACCACCTTCACTCAAGTCACTCTTTTCACCGACACCGATGGACGCGCAAAATTTCGCGAAGAGTTGGTTGATTTACCCGAGGGCAATCCGCAGTCGCAGTTGTCGGCGCTGTACCCATCCGGCGGCTACCAGTTGCGGCACAGCCCGGTGGGTTTTCGCAGCCAGTTTCATTGCACCACAACGCCGCAGTGGGTGTTCATTTTGAGTGGCAGTATGGAGATTGGTTTGCAGGGCGGCGCATCGCGCATTTTTAAACCCGGCGACCATTTCTATTCCGCTGACGTGTTGCCGACGGGCGCTGTGTTTGACGCGGCAATCCACGGCCACTGGAGCCGTCAAGTCGGGCTTGAGCCGCTGCAAACGCTGTTTGTCCGCTCTGACGAAAAGCGTTGAGGACAAGAAAAGAGAAGCGCTAAATATGCTGCTATTAATATAGCACGTTGTGTAGATAATACGAGGACTGTAGGTCTATGTTTATCGAAATTAGTGAAAAATAGATGGTTTTGGGGCTAAGTATACCTAATATGGGTATACTGAGCGTTCCAGACCGCCTCAGACCGCTTCACATGGGTTCAGACCGCTTCACATGGGTTCAGAGTGGGCACAAGCCCATCCGGCAAATTGGCGAGGGCATCAACGCCCAAAGGAGCCACGTGGGCCACCGGGGCCACGTGAGCCGCCACCGGGTTGTCCGCCGCCGCCGCCGCCGCCACCATAACCGCCACCGCTGCGATTGCCGCCTCGGCCGCCGCCGCCGCCGTAACCGCCGCCGCCACCACCACGGCGTGCGCCGCCACGCTCGGCCATCATGTCTACGCTGGTGCGCATCGGGTCAGGTTGTCCGCCTTGGGCGGGTGGGCGTGGAGCTTGGCTGCGTTGACCGCCCATGCCGGTGCCGCCGCCACCACCATAACCACCGCCGCCACCTGAGCGATTGCGCTCTTGGGGTGGGCGCGCGCTGAAGTTGCGTGGCGCGTGGTTGGTGGGTTGTGCGTCGTCGCGCGCCTCAAAATTGGAATCATCGCGTGGTACGAAATTAGCATCGCCCCGGGGTGCGAAATTAGAATCACCCCGAGGTGCGAAGTTGGCATCGGATCGGCCACTTGTTCGACCCTCGTTGCGGCCATCCCCGCGACTGTTGGCACGTCCAATCCCCCGCGCTGCGCCATTGGATTGGCCGGGGGCCGAGCGACCTCCACCACCGGCTGAGCGTCCGCCACGGCCTGCGCCACCCCCTGTGCCGCCACCGTTCGCGCCCTTGCTCTCGCGCACGCGTGCGAGCATTTCGGTGCGCGCAGCGCGGCCCGCTGCCATCATCACGTCACGGCTAGGCGGCTTGCCCGCGCCGCCCCAAATGGTTTGCCGGCCCATGGCGATAGGTTCGCCGTGCTCGCCCGGCTCTGGTTCAAAGCCAGGAATAACTTTGACTTCAATGTTCTGCTTGGTGTAGCGCTCTATGTCTTGCATGAAGCCTTCTTCGTCCATACACACCAGGTTGACCGCAGCACCGTCGGCACCGGCGCGGCCCGTGCGGCCGATGCGATGCACATAGTCTTCGCTCACGTTGGGGATTTCGTAGTTCACGACGTGGGGCAAATCATCAATGTCGATGCCGCGCGCTGCGATATCGGTCGCCACCAAAGCACGAATGTCGCCGCTTTTGAAGCCTGCCAGCGCTTGTGTGCGCGCCGTCTGGCTCTTGTTGCCGTGCAGGGCCATGGCGTGAATGCCGTTTTTGGTCAAAAACTCGGCCACGTTGTTGGCACCGAATTTGGTGCGGGTGAAGACCAGCACCTGGCTCCAGTTCTGCTCTTGAATGATGTGAGCCAGCAGCGCCTTTTTCTTGCCGCGTCCCACCGGGTGAATCACCTGCGTGATGCGCTGCACCGTGGTGTTGCGCGGGGTGACCTGCACGCTCTGCGGGTTCTTCAGCAAGGTCGCGGCCAGGTCGCGAATCTCATCGCTGAAGGTGGCCGAGAACAGCAGGCTTTGCTTGTCCTTGGGCACCGCTGCCAGCACTTTCTTCACGTCATGGATAAAGCCCATGTCCAGCATGCGATCCGCTTCGTCCAGCACCAGCATTTGCACCTGGCCCTAGTCCAGCACGCCTTGCTGGAGCAAGTCCAGCAGGCGACCAGGGGTTGCAACCAGGATGTCCACGCCTTTTTTAACGCGGCTGATTTGCGGGTTCATGCCGACGCCGCCAAAAACAACGGTGCTTGAAAGGTCTACAAATTTGCCGTACACCTGGACAGATTCTTCCACCTGTGCCGCCAACTCGCGTGTGGGGGTAAGCACCAAGGCCCGAATGCCTTTGCCGCCGAATTTGTTTTGCACACTTTGGCCGATGCTGAGTTTGTGCAGCATCGGCAGCACAAAGGCGGCCGTTTTACCGGTGCCGGTTTGCGCGCCACCCAGCAGGTCGTGGCCGTCGAGCACCACCGGAATGGCCTCAACTTGAATGGCGGTGGGAGTTTCATAGCCATGCTCGCGCACGGCTTGTACGATGGCTGGAGCCAGCTTCAGATCTTCAAAATTCATGAGTAGTGGTTGCACCCGTCCGCAGGTGCTTGGGATATCTGCCTGTCCGCGATTTTTAAAAATACGCAGGATCAGTCAAGGCAGACAGGGTCAAAAATAAAGTGAGTGGTTGCCTGAGTATTTGAAAACTACATAGAAAGACAACCTCGACACTTCCAGCATTTGCTGAAGCCGTGGGCAACTGAAACTCCACTGCACGCTGTATTATCTCACGGACGTGATCGGAGTGATTGATGAGTATGTTTCCAATGCCCAGGATCGGCGTGGCTGACGAGCGGGCTAATGCCAAACCTGTCCTGCGCGATTGCCTTGAGGCTGTTTTGCGGCAGTCGGATCAGCTTATGGACGCTGTGATTGCGGGACTGAGCTCGTCCCAGCCGCAACAATTGGGCTCCAGTAAAGGGCATGCGAAGGGACAACCTAAAGGTGGCACTACATTGGCCGGCATCAACTTGGCCCAACAGCGCGCTGTGGAATTCCTCAAAGCACATGCGCGCGAGGTCAACATCACCTTTGCTGCGGAACTGCGCACTGCGCTGTACAACCGCGGTGCGCATGACATGGCGGTCAAGCCACTTTTGCGATTTGATGATTTCCAGTTTCTGGACGAGAAAGAAATTGATTCCAACATTGAGTTTGCACTGGCGCAGCAGGAAGTGTCGCAAGCGGTTGAAGACACGTTGCCGCCGTTGAATGCCCTGATGAGCAATCTGCTGGGACTGGTCTGCGTGCAATCGCAGCTAAACCCGCTGAAGCCGGAATCTTTTGTGCAGGCGTTGCGCAGCAGCCTGGGCGCGCATGTGGTTGACCACGATGCCCGCGTGGTGCTGCTCACGCGCGCGGCCAGCGTGATGGGTGTGTCGCTGCGCCAGTTGTATAAGGATGTTACCAATTGGTTGCGCTCGCAGGGCGTGGAGCCCGCTTTGGCGCTGGGCACGGGGCCTGGCGGAGCAGGCGTTGTGGGCGCAAAACCGGCTGAGACGGCGGTCAGCCGCACTTTGCTGACGCTCGATAAGCTTCGCCGTCTTTTGGCCGGTGATTTTGATCCACGGGCTGCGCCACCCTCGCAGCGCGACTTCTTGCACACGGTTCCGTTTTCCGTCCTGGCGTTGGAGGACTTGAAGCTGGTTGAACCGATGATGCTACGCCTGGCCAACCGCGCAAAACAGCGTGAATCGACCCAGGCGCAGAAGGACGGCGCGAATTTTGGAAACTCAGGCATGCTTGCCAATGACCAACCGAAAAATCGGCAGCTCGGCCAGGAATTGGGCGGTGAAGTGGTTCGCCTGATGCTTGAAAACCTGATGAACGACCGACGCCTGCTGCCGCGAGTTCGCGAGCTTCTCAAAGATCTTGAACCGGTGCTGCTGGAGCTGTCGCGTGCCGATCCGCGCTACTTCAGCGAGCGCCAGCACCCGGCGCGCCAGTTGCTGGATCGCATGACGCATCGCAGCCTCGCCTATTCTTCTGAGAGCGACGAGGGGTTTGGCCGTTTCTCAAAAGCGCTGTCGAATGGCGTTCAGGTATTGACCGGAGGTGAGGGCGATTCTGCAGCCTTTGCGCGTGTGTTGCGCAAGCTCGAAGAAGGCTGGGAGCGCGATGAAGATGCCCAGCGCAAACGCCACGAGGAAAACGCCCGCGCGCTGTTGCATGCAGAGCAGCGCAACATGCTGGCACAGCGCGTGGCCGAGGAGTTCCAGAAGCAACTGGCCGACAAAGACGTGCCCGACATGATTGGCGCGTTTTTGCGTGGGCCGTGGGCACAGGTGGTTGCGCATTCGCAACTGAGCCGCACTGACGGGGTGCCCGACCCGGATGGCTACTCTGCCCTGGTGGAAGACTTAATCTGGAGTGTTCAGCTCAATCTGACCCGGCGCAACCGCAACAAACTGGTTCAAATGGTGCCAAATTTGCTGGTCAAGCTGCGCCAGGGCCTGCAGTTGATCAACTACCCCGAAGAGCGCGTCCCCCTGCTGTTTGATGCATTGGTCTCGGTGCATGAGCTCGCGTTCGAATTACCGGACGGTTCAAGGGCAGATGCGCAGTCCATGCAAGATTCTGCAACAGCGGGTGTCGACGGCGATGCCACGACCTTGCCGCCCGAGGTGACCGCCTCGTTCGACGGCCCGGATCCTGACGACCCGTGGCTGGCCGAATCAGAAGCCAATGAATCAGGCTTCCTCACTGCCCAGGCCCAAGGCGGGCTTGATCTCTCAGTGGACGCCGCAGCGCCTGATGATGCCAAGCCCAGCCCCTGGTCTGTTGCCGACTTAGGGATTGGCTCATGGGTTGAATTGCGGTTGGAAGGCACCTGGGTGCGCGCCCAGCTCACTTGGAGCAGCCCGCACCAAACACTTTTCATGTTCGTCTCCGGGCGTGGTTTGGCGCACTCGATGTCACGGCGCACCATGGACAGGCGCCGCGCGCAGGGCTTGATCCGTGTGGTGTCCGACGGCAACGTGGTCGGCAGCGCGCTTGATGCGGTGGCGCAGACGGCGCTGCGAAACAATCCAGGTCGCGGCGAAGGCTAGCTTTTTCGGCATGCCGTGGCGGTCTGTGGGCCGATAATGCGGGATTGGCGCGGAATGGGTACGGGCATATACATACCCGTCCAACGCATTTCCAATACAGCGCACTTTCCAATACTTCACCCGATACTTCACCGAATATTTCATTTATGGCTCAATACGTATTTTCAATGAACCGCGTCGGCAAGATGGTGCCGCCCAAGCGCTTCATTCTCAAAGACATCTCGCTTAGCTTCTTCCCCGGCGCAAAAATTGGCGTGCTGGGCACCAATGGCTCAGGCAAATCGACCTTGCTCAGGATCATGGCGGGTTTGGACAAAGAAATCGAAGGCGAGGCCATCCCCATGGCCAACTTGAGGATCGGTTACCTGCCGCAGGAGCCGCAGCTGGATCCAACCCAAACCGTGCGTGAAAGCGTTGAAGCGGGCATGGGCGACGTGTTCACCGCCAAAGCGCGGCTAGAAGAAATCTATGCGGCTTACGGTGAAGAAAACGCCGATTTCGACAAACTCGCCACCGAACAGGCTGAGATGGAAGCCATCATTGCGAGTGCGGGCACAGATTCTGAGCACCAGCTCGAAATTGCCGCCGATGCGCTACGCCTGCCGCCGTGGGATGCCAATATCGGTGTGCTGTCTGGCGGCGAGAAGCGCCGGGTTGCGTTGTGCCGTCTGTTGCTGTCCAAGCCCGACATGCTGCTGCTGGACGAGCCCACCAACCACTTGGATGCCGAATCGGTCGATTGGCTGGAGCAGTTTTTGCAGCGGTATCCCGGCACCGTGGTCGCCATCACCCATGACCGTTACTTTCTGGACAACGCCGCCGAGTGGATTCTGGAACTGGATCGTGGCTCCGGCATTCCCTACAAAGGCAACTACAGTGATTGGCTGACGCAGAAGACTGCACGTTTGGAGAGTGAACAAAAGGGCGAAGAAAGCCGCGCCAAGGCCCTGAAAAAGGAGCTGGAATGGTCACGTCAAAATCCCAAAGCCCGTCAAGCCAAGAGCAAGGCACGGCTGGCGCGTTTTGAAGAGCTGTCTGACTTTGAATATCAAAAGCGCAACGAGACCAATGAGATTTTCATTCCGGTGGCGGAGCGCCTGGGAAATGAGGTGATTGAATTTGTCAACGTCACCAAATCGTTTGGCGACCGCGTGTTGATTGACAACCTGAGCTTCAAAGTGCCCCCCGGAGCCATCGTCGGCATCATCGGCCCCAATGGCGCGGGCAAATCGACGCTGTTTCGCATGATCTCAGGCGCGCAAAAGCCCGACAGCGGCGAGGTCAAAATTGGCTCCACTGTCAAGATGGCGTTCGTCGATCAAAACCGTGACGATCTGGCCAACGAAAAAACCGTGTGGGAAGATGTCTCAGGCGGGCTGGACATGCTCAACGTGGGCCGCTTCACGATGGCCAGCCGCGCCTACTGCGGTCGCTTTAATTTCAACGGGCAAGACCAGCAAAAGCGCGTCGGCACGCTCTCAGGCGGCGAGCGCGGGCGCTTGCATCTGGCCAAAACGCTGATTGCAGGCGGCAATGTGCTGATGCTCGATGAGCCGAGCAACGACCTGGATGTGGAGACGCTGCGCGCACTGGAAGATGCGTTGCTGGAGTTTGCAGGTTCCTTGATGGTCATCAGCCATGACCGCTGGTTTTTGGACCGCATCGCCACCCACATCCTCGCCTGCGAGGGCGACAGCCAATGGACTTTCTTCGACGGCAACTACCAAGAGTACGAAGCCGACAAGAAGAAGCGCTTGGGCGAAGAGGGTGCCAAGCCCAAGCGGATGCGGTTCAAGGCTTTGAAGTAAAAACCGCCAACGCTTTTCAAGCCTTGCGCAGCTTCTGGCGCACCATGTCAATGTGGTTGCGCAGCGAGTACAGCTCATCGGCATACGACAGCGGTACGGTGACTTTTTCGGCGTGGACTTCCAGCGCTTCAAGCTCGGTCAGCAGCACGGCTGGGGATTCGGTGTTCTCACCCAGGCGCTCTTCTATGTTGCGCAATTGCCCGTACCAGCGAAAGATACGTGAGCGGATTCTGAACTGGTACAGGGGAGGCACAATGCGCGAGAGTGGCAGCAGCACGGCAATGATGATACCCAGCGCCAGCCACATGCGCTCCATCAGGTTGGCCAGAGAAAACGGCAGGTAGCGCTGCAACAGCGGAACGCCATTGCGGATGGTGCGGTCAGCTTCCTGAGCCAGCGGAAATTCGGTGTTGGCGACATTCGGATATTCGCGCGCCCGGTTGAACCAACCGGCACTGCCGTGCATTTTCAGCGAGGCTTGCGAGAACAGTTGCAGGATGGCCGGGTGTACGCCGTCGCGCGCCAGCAAGGTTGTAGTGGGGGCGACCAGGCGCACGTCGCTGGTGGGCACGTCGCCCGCCAAGTCCACCACGCCGCGCGGCAGCGAAACCGGGGTCAAAAACGAAAATCGCCGCGAGTAGGCCTCGTTTTGATTGAAGTCCAGCAGCTTCACGCCCGGCGTTTGCAGCAGCATCTGCACCATGGGTGATTCGGGGGCTGAGGCGAACACGATGGCATCGACCTCGTTGTTCAGAAACGCCATGGTGGCCGGTGTTTGCTCCAGTTTCGAGAGCTTGAGTGTGGCCAGCTCAAGCCGGTTCACCTCAAACAGCTTTTCCATCAACGCGGGCACGCCACTGCCTGGGGTGCCCACGTTGATGCGCAGCGTTTTGAGCTGGCCAAACGAGGTCAGCGTGTCGTTGCTGGTGGCATCAATCGCGGCTTGAGTTTTGTAGAACAACCACAGCGGCTCAACAAACAGGCTGCCCAGCGATTCAATGCCGCTTTGTGCATTCAGCGGGTTCTCATCAGTGCCGCCCTGCACAAAGCCGAGATCAATCTTGCCTTCACGCAGCAATTGCAGATTGGCTGACGAGCCTTCGCTGGGCACCAGCCGCACTTCGATGCCGTTTTGCGCCAGCGCTTTGGCGTAACGGGTGCCAAATTCTGCGTAAGCACTTTGCGCGGGGCCGGTGGCCAGCGTTACCTGCTTGGGCGGATTCGGGTCGAGCCACCAGTAGGCCAATGCGAGCAAGCTCAGCGCCAGCAGAATGAAGGGGCCTGCGGACACCAGCATCGCCCGCATCGACAGCAGGGCGTAGGAGATTTTTTTAGCCATTGAGAATTTTATTTTGCACTCGCCAGCTCGGCGGCTGATGGCCAATGGTTACCGTTCCAACTTGCGCTTTTGGCGGCGCGCACGGCTCGCACAATGGCGCGCGCCGTCACTTCAGCGGCAAGCAGGCTCAGCACCATCATCCCCGCCGTTTTGCCGCTGGCCCCTGTGCCCAGCGCAAACATCGTGTCGCCATCACTCATGGTGTGTACTGGGTTGATGGCGCGGGCCAGACCGTCGTGCGACACCTGCGCCAGCCGGTGCGCTTGGGCCTTGGTCAGGATCGCATCGGTGGCGACGACACCAATCGTGGTGTTGGTGCCCGCCAGCACGGTCGTGGGGGGGTCGCCCCGGATGATCGCTTCTCGAATGTTGAGCAATCCCTTGCCGTCAACGGTGCGCGCACCAGCGATCACTTGGCCGGTGGACGGATCGACCACGTCGCCCAGCGCGTTGCACACCACCAGCGCACCCACGGTGATGTCATCGACCGTGATCGACGCACTGCCCACACCCCCACGCATCGCGCGCGCCATGCCGTACAGCTTTCCTACCAAGGCCCCAGCACCCGCACCTGCATTGCCCTCGGCGGGAGAGTGACTGCTTGCCGCTGCGCAGGCCGCGTAGCCCGATGCAGCGTCGGGCCTGATTCGCGCATCGCCCACTGGCAAATCAAACAGCACAGCCGCTGGCACGATGGGCACCAGGCCGACTTCACGTCCAGGCCGATCTGATGCTCCTCCAGCCACATCATCACGCCCGCCGCCGCATCCAACCCCCAGGCGCTGCCCCCGGCCAGCAGCACGGCGTGTACGCTGTTCACCAGGTTGCTGGGGTGCAGCAGATCAGTCTCGCGCGTGCCCGGCGCCGCACCGCGCACGTCCACACCACCCACGGCACCCGCGCGCGTGATGATGACGGTGCACCCCGTGGGGCGACGCGAATCGTTGAAGTGACCCACTTCAACGCCGCCCACATCGGTGATTGAACTCGAATCGGCACAGGCGGTGGGTTGGGTCATGACAAAATCATTATCCGCGTAGTCCGTATTCCACCCCTGTGTTTCCCCATGCATAAATCAACCGCGCCTCTGCGCATTGCCCCGCAACTCGATCAGCCCACTTTGAGCAAGGGGCAAAAGGCCTTCAACACGCTCATCCAGAAAATTGAAGCACGGCGCAAGCAGCTTGCCGACTGGCAAATCGCCACCGAGGCGTATCACCAGAAAGTGGCGACTGAGTGCCTGCCTTTGCGCGAGACGTTTTGCAACGCGCAGACAGACCTGTTGCACGCGCTGGATCAGTCGCTGGATCGCCACAAGCTCACCCGGCCCGAGCAGCGGGTGGTGAAGGCGTTAATCTGTGATATGGCTCAGGAGCTGATCCTGGTGCTGGACGATGACAGCCTTAAAGCCATTTACAACAAGCACAGCGACACCGATTTTGACGAAGAGGAGACCGCAGCAGTCGGCAGCTTTAAAGCGGTGGCCGAGGAAATGTTGGGTGTGAATCTCGATGCTGACGATGCCAGCGCGGTTTCCATGCAGGACGTGATGGCGCAAATCCAGGCGCAGATGGAAGCCATGCAAGCACAGGAGTCTGAAGCGTATCAGCGTCGGGAGGAGGCCCGCAGCCAACGCCCCAAAACACAAAAGCAGCAGTTGCGCGAGGCCAAAGCCAAGCTGGAGTCAGAGCGCACCAGCCAATCGATTCGCGAGGTCTACCGCAAACTGGTCAGCAGCCTACACCCCGACCGCGAGCCCGATGCCACCGAGCGCGCCCGCAAGACGGCCTTGATGCAGCGCGTCAACCAGGCGTATGACAAGAGGGATCTGCTCAAGCTGCTGGAGCTTCAACTGGAGCTGGAGCACATCGATGCCAGCACCATCGCAGGCCTGTCGGAAGATCGCCTGAAGCACTTCAACAAAGTGCTCAAAGAGCAATTGGCCGAGCTGGAGCAGGAGATTGCGCAGATCGAGATGCCGCTGCGGGCTCAATTTCGGGTGTCGCCGTACGCGGCGCTATTCCCGCAGAGCATCCTGCCGCTGCTACAAGGCGATATTGCCGCCATGAAGCGCGACATCAAGCACCTGAAGACAGAGCTGCTGATGACGATGAATCTCACCGCGTTCAAAGCGTGGATTGCTGCACGCAAACGCGAGGCCAAGGCTGCGAGGTTCTGAAATGCTATATTAGTTATAGCTATCTATGTATATTATTCGAGAGCTAAATGCTCAAAATATCTGTAATTTCACCAAAAACACGGATTTTGCCCAATAAATTAACCTGGGGGTTAATTTTCATGTAAATTTCACTACAATTGTGGTAAACTGCCTATTTTGCCATTCAAACCGACGGTTGGAATGACGGATGAGGCAAACAGGCGCTTGATTTCGGGTAACCGGGCCACGGCTGCTGTTTCGCCCGCCTTGATCACCCAATCGCGACTGCTCAAACCAAGTTGTGTAGAAGTGCGAATTTCAGGCGCAATTACCAGGCTGGCCTGCGCGCGCTCTGTCAACAAATGCCGCCAACCTGACACGATCAGTGATTGAAAAAGCATGGAAATCGGGTTGCTCATCTGCGCGTGTTGGGGCGGAAAGATGGTGTCAACTGCCAGCACATTGACGGCCCCAAGCAGGCGTGCCGATGGTACTGGCAGCGGGCTGGATATCTGGCCGTCCGCCAGCAGGCGACCTCTCGCCCGAACCGGCTCGTACAACGCAGGCACGGCGCAAGAAGCGCGCACTGCCTTGGCCGCGTCACCCCAGTTCAGCGCCACCGTTTCGGCATTCTCCATATCTGTCGCCACTGCGGAAAAAGGCAGGGAAAAGCTCTCGATGGGTCTTGAAATGTATTTCCGCAAGAATTTTTCAAGTCTGTCGCCGCGTACCAATCCAAGCCCGATACCGCCCAGCACGGCGCGCACGGGGTCAATGTCGAACAACACACTCCAGTCCAGTGCGTCGGATGCGCGTTCGATTTCGGTCGCCGTCATGCCAGATGCCCAAAGTGCCCCGACGATGGCACCGGCGCTGCTGCCTACCACCAAGTCAGGCCGTAGCCCTTCGCGCTCTAACACCCGCAGCACGCCGATGTGAGCGAAGCCGCGCGCCGCGCCGCCGGACAACACCAGTGCGCACGCGCGTTGCGTGCCTTCGGGGGGTGGCACAAAGCCGGGGTCTTCGAGCACGTTAGCGGCAGGCGGTACTTGATCGAAGTAGGTGGTTGCACAACCAGTCAGCCAGGGCGATGCCAGGCTTGCCAGGGTGAGCCTTGCAAAACCACGGCGTTTTAAGACAGCATCATCAAACGGGTTCATGGCGCAACTCCGTTGGCAACGGGTTGCTGACAGGCTCGCGTTTGGGCCG
>JANOTO010000020.1:0-2725 GCA_031416395.1 Rhodoferax sp.
GCCAGCGCCAGCACCGCCAGATAGCGTTCGGCATCGTCGCGCAGCGCAGGCGGCACATCCGTCCAGCGTAGCACGGCACCCGGCGACAGAAGAATTAGCACTCCGACACCGATGGTCAGAGCGCAAAGGTACAGGGCCTGGTAAAGGACTGACCCACTTCTGTCGATTTACCCGCACCATGCAGCTCTGCCCAGACTGGCAACAGCGCCTGCAAGGTGCCCATCAACGCCACAAAGACACTGATGTAAATGGCACTGGCGACGGACAGCGCGGCCAGTGAGACATCAGAGTAGCGGCCCGCGACAATGGTGTCGGTAATGCCAAACGCCATGACGGCCAGTTGACCCACCAATACGGTTCCCGCATGGCTGGAGATGATCTTGAAATCAGACAAGGCAGTTTTTTTTTGCAGGCCGGGTTTTATGGGGCGATACGCCGGTAGAGCAACACGTCATCATCCCGGTCGGTGGGGCGATAGCCGATGTACTGAGGTGTCCATTGCCGCAGATCCACCGCGCCCGCCAGTGTTGCGACAGCATCACGATCTACCAGCAGCCAATGGCACATCGCATTGTCGGAGGGTGCGCGCAGAGCCAGACCCGCCTGAAACTTGAAGGCCGCTATTTGACCGCGATCAAGCCCATGGGTTTGCACACAATCGGTGGCCTTGACGACCGTGCTGATACTGCGAGTCAACACGGTGTAGCTGCGTGCAAAGTCCAGGAGTGGCAACCACAGTGTCATCAATAAAATCCAACATAGCACCGCGCCGCCCGCAGGCAACACCAGGCTCTTCCAGATGGCGGGCCGATGCCGACCAACACGCCACTTCACCAGCCAGCCCCAAGCGAAGGTGGCAACCAGCGCCAGAAAAAACGGCAAGTACGAAAAACTGTGCGCGAAGCCCGGAGCCAGCCGCGCCACATTAGCCGCCGGTTGGGGTGGAATGCCGGTTTGAAGCGCGATCCAGACGACCCAAATCGTGACTGCACACCCCGTGAAAAACAGCAGCGTGAACCAGTCAATCAAGGCTGAAACGCTGCGGCTCAGTGTTGGCAGCGCGAAGGCGGCCAGCGTGGCCATCGCGGGCAGCGCGAGCAGCAAGGCCCGGTCACCCGAAGAGGTCAGCAGGGTGTCGCCCAAGGCCACGGCCACAAACCACAGCGGCAATGCCAAGTGGCGGTTGATGCCACCGCTGAGCATCTCGCGAAATTGCCTGCGCCAGCGCCACAGGGTCCACAGCGCCAAGGGCCAAGCGGGCCACATGAACCACAGCAACAGCCTGCCGATGCCCTCCCACTCAAGCCACGTTGCACGGGGCAGTTGAATTCGCCACCGCCAAAGCCCAAGCACAGTACTGAGCACAGCTATAGCAGCCACCAAGCCCAGAAAGCCCAAGGCAAATCGAACGCGACGGGATGCATCGACACTGGCGTTTGCGGTGGGGTCGCTTTGTGTAGAGTCAGTGTTGCGGTCTAGCCAATGGATCAGGGCGACACCACCGCCCAAAAATACGGCAACGGCAGGCGCACCGGAAAGGGCCAGCCCAACCAGACCCACAACCGCGCCTGCTGCGGGTGCGAAGAGCCGGTACGGCAACGCAGAAGCGGCGTAGAAGGCCAGTGCGACAAACCCAAGCTGTGCCGCAGCGGGCGTTGTCTCATGGGAGAGTTGTGCAAGTCCCAGGCAGGCGACAAGGGCCAGGAGTGCACCGTCGGCCATGGCGCGCGCGTAGTCAGGCGCGCTGGCCTCACCGCCAAATGCGAACGCGACGGGCTGCGCCTTGGGGCTGCGCGCCAAGTAGTAAGTGCCATACCAAGTTGCCATCAAGGCCAGCGCGAGCAGCATCAGGTAGGGAATACGCACCGCGTAGTCGATAGGAACAATGCTTGAAGTCGCCTGGATGGCCAAGGCACCCAGCCAATACGGCAGCAGCGCATCAACTTGAGGCGCAAGGCCGAGCAGCGTCGGTGCCAGCCAGCTGGCCCCTCCCAGCGCGAGCTCGGCCATGAAACCAAACGCGGTCATGTCGGCGCTCTTCCACGGGGTGCGGCCGACAAAGCCCGGCACGACGTAGGCCAGGCACAACAACCACAGGGCAACCCGTGGCAGGCGCCTGACCGCAGCTTGCGTCACGATGGCTGGAGTGGGTTGGTTCACAAGCAAAAAAGAAAAAGGGCAGCCCGGAAAACCGGCTGCCCTCGCTGAAGACGACGGTTGAGCTTACTTGGCCGCAGTTTTTCCAAAGCGGTTGCGGAACTTCTCGACGCGACCACCCATATTGTCCACCGACTTTTGCGTGCCGGTATAGAAAGGATGGGATTCACTGGAGGTGTCCAGTTTGTACAGAGGCAGCTCGCGGCCATCTTCCATCTTGATCATCTCTTTGGCATTCGCACAAGAGCGCGTGACAAACTTGAAGTTGTTGGACAAGTCCATAAAACAGACTTCGCGGTAATTGGGGTGAATGCCTTCTTTCATGATCGCTCTCTTTTTCAGTTAGTTTCAGTTGCGCCAGCCGCGCCGACTTATTTCAGCGTACTTTTCGCGTCTAGCCTTCTATTATACGACTTCAGGCGAAGTTAAACGCGAAATCCGTGCTGGCAGTTTTTCGCGATCAACCGCCGCGACGCATCTGCTCAAAAAACTCCAAATTATTTTTGGTGCCCTTCATTTGCTTTAAGACCAGTTCCATCGCGTCAATTTCGTCCATGTTGTAGAGGAA
>JANOTO010000021.1:0-10728 GCA_031416395.1 Rhodoferax sp.
GACCTGGGCCGTCATCACCGACCCGATTCCCGCCGGGGCCACCATCCTGGGCAGCGGCCTGGGCCGAGATTCGCAGATCGCCACCCAGGGCGAGAAGAAAACTGGTGCAGGCTGGGCCGCGTTTGAAGAGCGCAGCTTTGAGTCATTCCGCAGCTACTACGAGTACCTGCCCAAAGGCATCGTGAAGATGGAATACACCATCCGCCTGAACAACGTCGGTGAGTTCTCCTTGCCACCCTCGCGAGCCGAGGCGATGTATGCGCCGGAGATGTTTGGGGAAACCCCGAATGCGCGCGTGAGGGTGGAGGCACAGAAGTGAAGTGAGACAGATTGGAATGTCTGACGCACTGATCGCATGAGATCGGCAGCACTGCAAACGGTACAATCCTTACAAAACCTAAGTTTGAAAGGAATTTATGTTCAACGCCACGCTCACGTCCAAAGGCCAAACCACAATTCCCAAGGAGATCCGGGACAGCCTTGGCCTGAAACCGCAAGACCAGTTGAACTTCACGTTGATGGATGACGGCACTGTGATCATGCGGGTCAAAAACCGAAGCGTTCTCGATTTGGCGGGCATCGTGAACTACAAGGGGCCGACTATCCCTGTCGAAAAAATGCGGCTTGGCCGCTAGGCTAATTGCACACCATGCTAGGTTTGGACACCAATGTCATCCTGAGGCTGCTGCTGGCAGACGACCCGGCGCAGAAAAGGCGCGCATCCAAGGCAGTTGCGCGGGCCAAAGCTGCGGGTACACCGGTGGTATTGGCGCTGGGAGTTGTACTTGAACTTGAATGGGTGCTTCGCAGCAGCGCCAAAATGGACAAAGCGCAAGTACTGGCCATTTTCAGACTGCTGCTGGAGTCTTATGACGTGCAGATCGAGAGCGAGAAAGTGCTGGAGCAAGCCGTCCACACGTACCAAAACGCTTCCGCCGATTTTGCAGAATGCCTTTTTCTCGCACAGTACCAACGCATGGGATGCCACACCATGCTGACATTTGATACGAAGGCAGCCCGGGTGCAGGGTGTTGAACTGGTTGCCGGCGAATGACCTTGTCTACACCAAGCACATGGCTGCTGCGAATTGCTTTGTTTGCAGGTGCTGCGTACACGTGCCACGCGGGTGCCGCACCTATGTTCAACCAAATCAAAGCCGATTACAAACCTTCAGACACCCAAATCCTTGACCGCCATGGTGAGTTGCTACACCGCCTGCGCACTGATGCCACGGTGCGCCGGGGTCAATGGGTTGCGTTGGCAGACGTGTCCCCTGCCCTGCGAACTGCGCTGGTGCTGAGTGAAGACAAGCGGTTTTACGAGCACAGCGGCATCGATTGGCAGGCCGTCTCGGCGGCGGCTTGGGCTAACCTGTGGAATACCAAAACGCGTGGGGCCTCCACCATCACCATGCAGTTGGCGGGTTTGCTTGACGAGGATTTGAAACGCGGCAGTGGCGGGCGCAGCCTCAGCCAGAAAATCGGCCAGACGATTTCAGCCCAATCACTGGAGCGCACCTGGCGCAAGGATCAGATTCTGGAAGCCTACTTGAATCTGGTGCCATTTCGTGGCGAGCTGGTGGGCATTGACGCGCTGAGCCACACCCTGTTTGGCAAGGCGGCGCATGGGCTGGACTGGCGTGAATCAGCCATCACCGCAGCGCTGGTTCGCGCACCCAATGCGAAGCCTGCACAAGTGGCAAAGCGGGCTTGTGGCGTGCTGAGAACGTTTCACAAATCCACGAAAGCGCTTGACTGTGACGCGCTTGAACTTCTAACCACCGCAGCATTGCAGCGCAGAGCTTTTGCGGCCAACGAGGGCATCGCCCCGCACCTGGCACGCCAGTGGGTCAAGGCAAACACCAGTTCACCTGTGCGCACCAGCCTGCGGGCACCGCTACAGCGCTTTGCGGTGCAGACACTTCAACAGCACCTGCGCGAGCTGCGCGGTCGCCATGTGCAAGATGGTGCCGTGGTGGTGCTGCACAACGCCACGGGCGAGGTGCTGGCGTGGGTCGGCTCTTCAGGTGAGTTGAGCGAGGCGGCGGATGTGGATGGTGTTACCGCGCTGCGCCAGCCCGGTTCTACGCTCAAGCCGTTTCTGTATGCGCAGGCGATTGCTGAGCGGCGCATCACCGCCGCATCGCTGCTGGACGACTCCAGCGCGCACATTCAAACCACCGCTGGTTTGTACATCCCGCAAAACTACGACCATCAGTTCAAAGGCTGGGTGTCGGCCCGCACGGCGCTGGGTGCGTCGCTGAACGTGCCTGCGGTGCGCACATTGGCGATGGTCTCACCCGATGCGTTTCACAAACAGTTGCGGGCGGTTGGCCTGCCACTCAAAGAGAGTGGCGACTACTACGGCTACAGCCTGGCCCTTGGCAGTGCCGAGGTGTCGTTGTTGGCGCTCACCAATTCATACCGAACGTTGAGCAATGCAGGCCGCTACAGCGCGACATCGTTTGATGTCAACGCCAAGTCTGCATTCAAGCCAGTGCTGGACGCGCGCGCCGCCTTCATCACCAGCGACATCCTGAGCGATCCGCTGGCTCGCGCGCGCACCTTCGGCACCGACAGCGTGCTGGCGACACGTTTCTGGACGGCGGTCAAAACCGGCACCAGCAAAGACATGCGCGACAACTGGGCGATTGGCTACTCGCAAGCCTACACCGTGGGCGTGTGGGTCGGCAACGCCAGTGGCGCGCCGATGTGGGATGTCAGCGGCACCACCGGGGCCGCTCCAGTGTGGGCAGCGGTGATGAACTTTCTGCACAAAACGCAGCCCAGCCAGCAACCCCATGCACCCGCAGGTTTGGTTCGCGTCGCGATACATTTTGATTCACCCGGTGGCGCAACGACCGAAGCCGCGCGTGACGAGTGGTTTATCGACGGCACGCAGCAGGCAAACTTCGCGGCCAACACGCAACCAGCGCGAACATCTGGCGCAACAGTTACAGGGCGAATCACCGCACCCACCAATGGCACCATCATCGCGTTAGACCCCGATATCCCGCCTGGCCGCCAGCGCGTCAGCTTCAGCGCCGAAGGCCACAAGCTGCGCTGGTTGATGGATGGCAAACTCATTGCACGCGGCTCCAGCGCCGGGTGGCTGCCGTGGCCGGGGCGCCACGTAGTCAAGCTGGTGAACGACCAGGGTGAATTGCAAGACGAAATCCGGCTGGAAGTGCGTGGGGCCGGCGTACGAAAGTAAATGCAACATCGGCGACTTCAAGCTTGTTGGTGCAGCCCCTTGTCATCGCAAAAATCGCCCACACGTCACGGTTGAGCCAGATCGCATCCCGCAATCTGGCCACCTCGTTGAAAGGGCTCTGTCGATGTGGAAACGTATTGGCGTGATTTGGGTTTTGGTCAAAGGCGATGCACGCCTGCTGTGGCGGGCGCTCAAGCACCCGCTGTCGCCGTTATGGCTGAAATGGGGTGTCGCGGGCGTCGCACTGTATCTTTTTTCGCCGGTGGATTTGATTCCTGACGTGATTCCCTTTTTGGGCGTAATGGACGACATCGTCATCGTGCCGCTGGCCATCCGCTGGCTGCTGGGCAAGCTGCCAGGGCGGGTGCGCGAGGACATTGAACGGCAAGCGGCGGCCTGAGAAGCGCTACATAACCCTCGATTTTTGGTAATGCGCAATAGTTATGCGCATATAATTCCCCCATCTTTGATGTCGGGAGTTAAGTATGCTGCAATTCGCCAACGCCCCCAAAAAGGCCGCTAATCTGTCACTCAATAGCAAGGTGCTTGAAGCAGCCAAGGCGATGGGGATGAACATTTCCCAGACCGTGGACGGCCTTTTGGCCGAAGAGGTCAAGCGACGCTATTGGGAGAAATGGCGTGACGATAACAAAGAGGCCTTCGAGGCCCACAACCAGCTCATTCGTGAACACGGGTTGCCGCTTGCAAAGTACCGCACTTGGGGCAAAAGCTTGGGTGATGGTCGCATCGTGAAGGCGTAAACGTGGCTCGATTCGACATTTACCGCCATCCCGACCCGACGGAACGAAGCCTGATCCCTTACTTGCTTGATGTGCAAAACACTTTCATTGCAATTGGATCACGCGTTGTGATTCCATTGTTACCCACCCAGCGACTGCACAGCAAGGTGCGCGACCTCAATCCCGAATTCACGGTAGAAGGAAAAACCGTGGTGCTTCACACGTCCGCTCTTGCAGCTCTGGATGAAACGGAATTACGGCGTCCCATCGGAAACCTCGGCAATCATCAGGCTGAGATTCAACAAGCGCTTGACACGCTCTTTGGTGGCTATTGAAATGATCACCAACGTACAGACTCCCTCCCCCACCCGCAGCTCCATCCGCTCCCCTATTAGGTCGCAATACGAAGACTTCATGCGCCACGTGTACACCACGGGCACGGCCAAGACGGATCGCACCGGCACGGGCACGAAGAGCGTGTTTGGCTACCAGATGCGGTTTGACTTGAACGAAGGCTTTCCGCTGGTCACCACTAAGAAAGTGTTCGTTAAGGCCATCATTCAAGAGCTGCTCTGGTTTTTGACAGGCTCGTCCAACAACAACTGGCTTAAAGAGCGCGGTGTGACGATTTGGGACGAGTGGGCCAAACCAGATGGCGACCTCGGCCCGGTCTATGGCGTGCAATGGCGCAGTTGGCCCGCGCCCGATGGCGGCCACATCGACCAGATTGCCGAGGTCATCAAAACCCTGAAGACCAACCCCGATTCGCGGCGCATCATCGTGAGCGCGTGGAACGTGGCGGATCTGAACAAGATGGCGCTGATGCCCTGCCACGCTTTCTTCCAGTTCTATGTCGCACCGTCAACCGTGCCAGGTGAAAAAGCACGCTTAAGTTGCCAGTTGTACCAACGCAGCGCCGATATTTTTCTGGGAGTGCCGTTCAATATCGCCAGCTACGCCCTGCTCACGCACATGGTCGCGCAGCAGTGCGATCTGGACGTGGGCGACTTCATCTGGACGGGTGGCGATTGCCACATCTACAGCAACCACCACGAGCAAGTTGAACTGCAACTAAGCCGCACGCCCATGGCCTACCCCAGGCTGAACATCAAGCGCCGCCCCGCCTCAATCTTCGACTACGAGTACGAAGATTTTGAGATCGTCGGTTACGAAAGCCACGGCGCAATCAAAGCACCCGTGGCGGTGTAGGAGCAACCGGCCCATGAAACTTCACCTCATCTTCGCCCGCGCGCGCAACGGCGTGATTGGCAACAAAGGCGCCATGCCGTGGCATTTGCCGGAAGACTTGGCGCATCTCAAAAAGACCACGATGGGTTGCCCGGTAATCATGGGGCGCAAGACCTGGGATTCGCTTCCGCCCAAATTCAGGCCGTTACCTGGGCGGCTGAATGTCGTGGTGACGCGGCAACCTGGCTGGCATGCTGACGGGGCATTGCGAGCGGGCTCGTTGGAAGAGGCGGCGGCGCTTTGCGCGTCTCACGCAGATGTCTGGGTGCTGGGTGGTGCTGAAATTTACACACAGGCTTTGCCACTGGCTAGCACGGCAGTCGTCACCGAAATCGATGCCGATTTTGACGGCGATGCTTATGCTCCACAATTCGGGCCGGGGTGGACAAAGACTCAAGGAGCGCCCCAAGTCTCCTCCACCGGAATCCGGTTCTCGTTCTCGACTTACCACAACACAAAAGGAGACTAAATGTCAGGTTCAGGTTTTCACGTTCACGGCCCCCACGATCACGCGCTGGAGCACGCCGCCCAGGGCGAACATGCCGATCATGGCGACCACTCATCCAGCGGCAGCATGATCAACCAGATAGCGATGTTCACTGCAATGGTGGCGACAGTAGGCGCTATTTTTTCCTACATGGGCGGGTCAACCCAAGCCAATGCGGGCCTTTACAAAAACAATGCGGCGCTGAAGAAAACTGAGGCGTCCAACCAATGGAATTACTTTCAGGCCAAGAGCACCAAGCAGTCGCTGGCCGAGCTGGCGCGCGACCTGGCTCCGGACGACAAAAAAGCGACTTACCAAGGCAAGGTAGACCGTTACGAGAAAGAGAAAACCGAGATCAAGCTGGCGGCTGAAAAGCTTGAAGCCAATGCTACCCAGTGGGACAAGCAAAGCGACGAGCAAATGCACCAGCACCACCGCTGGGCGCAAGCCACCACGGTGCTGCAGGTCTCAATTGCGATGGCGGCCATTGCATTGCTGACGAAAAAGAAATGGCTGGAATATGCCATGTTCGCAGCGGCGGGTTTGGGCGCTGTCATCGGCGGTCTCGCAGCTTTCCACATTTAGGCGAAGCACGCAATGCGGTTGGCCACCTGGAACGTCAACTCGCTGACCGTGCGCCTGCCGCAGGTGCTGGACTGGCTGCAGACCAACCCGGTTGATGCGCTGGCGCTGCAAGAGTTGAAGATGACGGACGACAAGTTCCCGCATGAGGCGTTCACGCAGGCGGGCTACTTTGCACAGTGGTTTGGGCAGAAGACTTACAACGGCGTGGCCTTGCTGACTCGAGTGCCTGTCACCCAGGTCGTCAAGAACATCCCCGGCTTTGATGACGACATGGCGCGCGTCATCAGCGCAAGTGTGCCATCGGCATTGGGTGATATTCGCGTGATCGGCGGCTACTTTCCCAATGGGCAGGAACCTGGCAGCGACAAGTTTGAGTACAAGATGAACTGGTTGAAAGGTCTGCGTACCTGGGTGAAGGATGAGCTTGCCGCCAACCCGCGTCTTGTGCTGATGGGCGACTGCAACATCACCTTTGATGAAGCCGACATGTGGGATCCGATTGGCCTGAAAGACACCATCCACTGCACCGAGGAAGAGCGCTACCACCTGCGTGCCTTGGTGGCACTGGGCCTGATTGACTCACTGCGGTTGTTCCCGCAGCCCCCCAAAAACTATTCGTGGTGGGACTACCGTGACTTTCGCTTCAAGCGCAACCAGGGGCTGCGCATTGACCACATCCTGATCAGCAATGCACTCAAAGCTCAGGCCGTGGGCTGCGTGATTGACAAAGCGCCGCGCAAGAACGAGCGGCCGAGCGATCATGCGCCGGTGGTGCTAGAGCTGGCTTGACCCAGATTAATATGAATTTAATAGCAACTTATTGAATGAATACGAGAGCTAGATACACATTTTATTCATTATTTTAGTGAAATAGATGGTTTTTCAGTAAAATTAACTCCCAGGTTCATTTTGAGTTATCCTCGGTTCCGTCGGTAAGACATTTCCTACGTGCAATCAGCTTGCCCATCAGTTTCGCGGTTGCAAGATCGCACGCATACTGTGCGTTGTGCCAGCGCATGCGCAAGCTGAATGAAAACCATCACAACCTACCTCGTCGAAGACAGTGCGGTCATCCGCGAAAGCTTGATCGCTACGCTTGAAGAGCTCAGCGAGGTTCGCGTTATTGGCACCGCTGAAGATGAGACGTCTGCCACCCATTGGCTGATGGCCAAAGAAAATCACGTTGATCTCGTGATCATCGACCTGTTCCTCAAAAGCGGTACCGGCTTGGGCGTTCTCAAGAGCGTACGCGACAAGATGCACGACAGCACGATGGTGGTGCTGACCAACTACGCCACCAAGGACATGCGCCACAAATGCCTGACACTGGGTGCGAGTCGCGTGTTTGACAAGTCGAACGATGTTGATGCCCTGATCCTCTACTGCAACCAGCTTGCGGCGGGTGACCATGGCAACGGCACACCGCGCCTGCTGCAATAACGCCGCCTATGTTGAAGTAAGCTGGGCTAGAAGATGACTTCTGCCACCCTCAAGTTTGACAAGCGCATTGCCATTGCGCTGGCCACCGTGGCGGCCTTGCTGCTGCTGCTTGTCAACGAGGGGGCCTACTGGCAATCCAGGGCAGCGATGGATTCGCTGATCGCACAAGGGTCCTCGCGCATCGCCATCCAGCGCTTGATGGAGAACGCGATTAGTGCGGAGGCGGCGCAGCGCGATTTCGTATTGAGCGGCGATGAGCGCCTGCTTCGCGACGTGGGCAAGTCCAATTCAGCGGTTGCGCAGTCCTTTGCACTGTTGGCGCAAGACCGAGGAGGACAGCCGTCCTTCATGGCTGCGCTAGGCCGCGCGCGCGCGAAGATCGAAACCCGTTTGGCACGGGTGCGCCAGGGTGTCGCCATGCGCCGCGATGGCAGGGTTGATGACGCAGTAGCCCTGGTGCTGCAAAGCGACAGCTCGATGGAGCTGATCCAGTCGCTCGACAACGAACTGCTGGCCCTTGAAGACGAAGGCCGCACACAGCGGCGCGAGACGGTGTACACGTCGATCTTGATAGCGCGGGTCGGCGCGATGACAGTGATTGCCCTGGGGCTACTGGTGCTGCTGATTTACATGCGCCATACCAGAGCCGTGCGCAAACACGAGATTCAGATCAAGGAGGCGGAGCAAATCGCTCGAACCGAGCTTCAAACCGAGGTGACATTGCGCACATCTGAGCTCACTGATCTCACGCGCTACTTGCTCGTCAACCGCGAAGACGAGCGCAGCCGCCTGGCGCGTAACCTGCACGACGATCTGGGTGCGCTGTTGACCTCGGCCAAGCTGGATGTTGCGCGCATCAAGACGCGCATGGCCAAATCTGCGCCCGAGTCGCTGGATCTGCTGGCCCATCTGGTTACCACCCTGAATGCCTGCGTCGCGCTGGGGCGCAACATCATTGAAAATCTGCGCCCGTCCGCGCTCGAAAATCTGGGGCTGACCGCGACACTTGAAATTCTGACCAGTGAGTTCTCCAAGACTTCTGGCATAGAGACGCATTGTGAGCTGGAACCCGTGCTGCTCAGCGCCAGCGCCGAATTGATGGTCTACCGTGTGGTTCAAGAGGCGTTGACAAACGTCTCGCGATACGCCAAGGCTAGCAAAGTGACCGTCAGACTGCGCGCTCAAGGCAACGAGGTGCAGCTTGGCGTGTCTGACAACGGTAGCGGTTTTGACACTCTCGCCAAGCCGCCTTCCGCGTACGGCCTGCGGGGAATGCGATTTCGCGTTGAAGCCGAAGGCGGAGCCTTGAGCGTCATCTCCTCGCCAGGTCATGGCACCCAAATTGTGGCAACCGTGACGCTGCCGAAGATTTAAGGCGCGACAGCAGTGCGCTGACACCGCCCAGAAATAAACGCTGATTATTTCTTTTTCGACACTTCGTTGCCGATAACGCCGCCGACAGCAGCGCCAGCGCCAGTGCAAAGCACGCCACCGCAAAGCACATTGCCGACCACACCACCGACGACTGCGCCGGTTGCAATGCCTTTTTCCTGAGCGGTCATACCGGCACAGCCTGTCAGAGCGACGAGTGCTGTGGCAGCGACTGCCAATGTCATTGATTTGAGGATGGATGTCATGGTGTTAACTCCTGTAACGTTGTGGATGAACAGTAGCCAGTATTGCAATCCTGCCAGTTTCTGCCCAGCAGACACCGGCCCGACAGTCAGTAGTCAATGTCCTACGCATTGATTGTCCGGTCGCGGTGACTGGAACGGCGTAACCGGTTGTCAGCGCTTTCCTACTGTGGGCTGCGCCATCACCCCACATGCAAGCGGCAGGTTTACCGCTCGTCACAAAAGAACCAAACGGCGACAGTTGACCCATGCGGTGGTTTGTCACCGCTGTAACCAAGGAGTCCACAACATGCTGCATTACGCCGTTGTATTTTTTGTCATTGCATTGGTGGCTGCTCTCTTCGGCTTTGGCGGCATTGCTGCTGGCGCTGTCGAGATTGGCAAGATTCTGTTCGTTGTGTTCGCCGTTCTGGCGGTTGCAACTTTTGTCATCAACGCTTTCAAAAGGCGCTGAATCATGATCACCCCAGCCACACGCCCCTTCACCTCATCATTTCAACCCAACCCATCCCCATCACCTCTCAAAGGAAATATCATGAACGAAAACACTTCTTTACATCAGCTCGACGGCGTGACCAAACCGCTGGCCGACACCATTGACCGCATGAGTTCAATGGCCCATGACGGCGTTGCCAAAGCGATGGACTCCTCGCATCACCTGCGTGAGCTTGCAGTGAAAGCTGGCGAACGCTCGCTCTCCACTATTCGTGAAGAACCCGTTAAATACGTGTTGATTGCGGCTGCAACCGGCGCTGCCTTGATGGCGCTGATCACCCTGGTGAGCCGCGCAGGCAGCCGTCACCACTGAGCGTCATTCGCCAAAATTCCACGCAAAGTTGCCGAGCCATCATGATCTATCCTCTGCTTCGCCTGATCGCAACCCGGCCGCAACTGCTGCTGGATCATTGTGAGGCCTATGCTGACCTGGTGGTTGCCGAAACAACGCTGGCAACTTCTCACTGGACTCAGAAGGCGGTGCTGACGCTGGCAGCAGCGTTCAGCTTAGTTGTGGCAGTGATTCTCACAGGGGTCGCGTTGATGCTGTGGGCGATCACGCCGGTCATCACAGGAACGATCACGCTGGTGCTGACCGGCGCTCCTTTAGTGCCGTGGATTTTGGCAATTGGGTGCGTTATCGCAGCGCGCACGCGTGGCCCCGGTGGCAACATGCAGGTATTACGCCAACAGCTCAGTGCCGACATGGCGCTGCTGCGCGAGAAGGCTGGGCCATGAGCGCAGTCATCTTGAGCCCTACGATGGATGCGATGATGGGCCCTGTCGTTCCACCGAACGCGGATGACAAGGTGGCCGCCGCTTCGCATCGGCTGGCCCTGTCCAGAAACCGTCTGCATCAGGCAGTGACCATGTCGACAGTGTCCGA
>JANOTO010000022.1:0-2332 GCA_031416395.1 Rhodoferax sp.
GCCAAACGCGCCAAACAACGGGAGTCCACCGAGGCCCAGCGAGAAGGCGCAAGTTTTGGGAACTCTGGCATGCTGGCCAACGACCAGCCTAAAAACAAACAGATTGGCCAGGAGTTGGGTGGCGAGGTGGTTCGCCTGATGCTGGAGAACCTGATGAATGACCGGCGCCTGCTGCCGCGCATCCGCGAGCTGCTCAAGGACTTGGAGCCGGTGCTGTTGAATCTGTCACGGTCTGACCCGCGCTACTTCAGCGAGCGCCAGCACCCCGCGCGCCAGTTGCTGGATCGCATGACGCATCGCAGTCTGGCTTATTCTTCTGAGAGCGATGAAGGGTTTGGCCGTTTTTCCAAGGCGCTCTCGAATGGCGTTCAGGTGTTGACGGGTGGCGAGGGCGATTCTGCGGCCTTTGCGCGCGTGCTGCGCAAGCTCGAAGAAGGCTGGGAGCGCGATGAAGATGCCCAGCGCAAACGCCATGAGGAGAATGCCCGCGCGCTGTTACACGCCGAGCAGCGCAACATGCTGGCTCAGCGAGTTGCTGAAGATTTCCAGAAGCAACTGGCGGACAAAGACGTGCCCGAGATGATTGGCGCGTTTTTGCGTGGGCCTTGGGCGCAAGTGATTGCACAGTCGCAACTGAGCCGAACCGACGGCGTGCCAGACCCGGATGGCTATTCTGCGCTGGTGGAAGACTTGATCTGGAGCGTTCAGCTCAATCTGACCCGGCGCAACCGCAACAAGCTGGTTCAAATGGTGCCAAATTTGCTGGTCAAGCTGCGCCAGGGATTGCAGTTGATCAATTACCCTGAAGAGCGCATACCTCTGCTCTTTGATGCACTGGTTTCGGTGCACGAACAGGCCTTTGAGCTGCCCGAAGGTTCTTCGGCACCTGCGCAGGGCGCGCAAGACCTTGCAAATCCGAACTTCGACGGCGATGCCACGACCCTGCCGCCCGAAATGGCACCGTCGTTCGACGGCCCGGATGCCGACGACCCTTGGCTGGCTGAGTCTGAAGCCAATGAGTCCGGCTTTTTGGGGGCGGTGGGTCATGAAGGGCTTGATGTTCCGACCGACGCCGTGGTGCCCGATGATGCGCAGCCCAGCCCCTGGTCAGTGGCTGATTTGGGCATCGGCTCCTGGGTTGAGTTGCGCCTTGAGGGGGAGTGGGTGCGTGCGCAACTGACCTGGTCCAGCCCGCACATGACGCTGTTCATGTTTGTCTCAGGGCGTGGTTCAGCCCACTCCATGTCACGGCGCACCATGGACCGGCGCCGCGCGCAGGGCTTGATTCGCGTGGTGTCGGATGGCAATGTGGTCGGCAGCGCGCTGGATGCGGTGGCGCAGACGGCGCTGCGAAACAACCCGGATCGTGACGCGGCCTGATCCCCTGAATCTCGCCAGCGCTTAGCGGCTTGGGTGGGCTGCACCGATAATGCAGTCTTTATTCTGCTGATCACTCGACTCTTCACCCTATGGCTCAATACGTATTTTCAATGAACCGCGTCGGCAAGATGGTGCCGCCCAAGCGCTTCATTCTCAAAGACATCTCGCTCAGCTTCTTCCCCGGTGCCAAGATTGGCGTGTTGGGAACCAATGGCTCGGGTAAATCTACCTTGCTGAAAATCATGGCGGGTGTGGACAAGGAGATCGAAGGCGAGGCCATCCCGATGGCCAATTTGAGAATTGGTTACCTGCCACAGGAGCCGCAGCTTGACCCCACCCAAACCGTGCGCGAAAGCGTTGAAGCCGGTATGGGGGATGTGTTCACTGCCAAAGCGCGGCTGGAGGAAATCTACGCCGCTTATGGCGAAGAGAACGCCGATTTCGACAAGCTCGCGACCGAGCAAGCCGAGATGGAGGCCATCATCGCCAGTGCAGGCACAGATTCGGAGCACCAGCTTGAAATCGCCGCCGACGCGCTGCGCCTGCCCCCATGGGATGCCAATATCGGCGTGCTGTCAGGCGGAGAAAAGCGCCGCGTCGCGTTGTGCCGCCTGCTGCTCTCCAAGCCCGACATGTTGCTGCTGGACGAGCCGACCAATCACTTGGATGCTGAATCGGTCGATTGGCTGGAGCAGTTTTTGCAGCGCTACCCCGGCACCGTGGTCGCCATCACCCATGACCGCTACTTTCTGGATAACGCGGCCGAGTGGATTCTGGAGCTGGACCGTGGCTCCGGCATTCCCTACAAAGGCAACTACAGCGATTGGTTGACGCAAAAAACCGCGCGTCTGGAGGTCGAGCAAAAGGGCGAAGAAAGCCGCGCCAAGGCGCTGAAGAAAGAGCTGGAATGGTCGCGCCAGAACCCGAAAGCACGCCAAGCCAAGAGCAAGGC
>JANOTO010000023.1:0-7974 GCA_031416395.1 Rhodoferax sp.
GGTGCTGCGTGCCACCCGCGAGCGAGACAGCTTTCACTCGCTGGCGTTCACCGACCCGTTGACAGGCCTGGCTAACCGGCGCAGCCTCACAACCTCGATTTCGGCGGCGCTTGAGATTGCAGCGCCCAGCAATATTCTGGCGGTGTACATGATGGATCTGGATGGCTTCAAGCAGGTTAACGACAAGTTCGGTCACGACGTGGGCGATGAACTGCTGGTGGCGGTGGCCAGCCGCCTCAAGAACAATCTGCGCAACAGCGACGTGGTCGCTCGCCTGGGCGGTGATGAATTTTTGGTGATGTCGAACGGCCTGAGCACGGACAGCCAAGCGCAGGAGCTTGGCGAGAAGCTTCTGGCAGCTTTTGCAGCGCCGTTTTCTTTGTCAAGCCAAGACTGTCATGTAGGCATGACCATAGGCTACGCGCTGGCCCCGCATGACGGGCGGAACAGCGCCCAGTTGCTCAAACGCGCCGATGCGGCGATGTACCAAGGCAAGTCGACTGGAAAGAACTGCCTGCGCAGAACGGTGGCTTGATCGCCCGCCCAACGCCAGTGACTTTCTGAAGTTGAAGAATGCTACTCTAATAATAGCCGTCTATGCAATTTGCACGAGAGCTAGAGGCCTAGTTCACCAATAATTTACTGATTTTTGCGAGTTTTAGGGATAAATTAACTCAGAGGTTAATTTTTAGGCAATTCGCTCCAAAACCAGCACGACAAAGAATCCGAAAGCTGCAATCAAAGTCCACTTCAGCGTGAGCAAACCGTAGCGTTTGTAGCGCTCTTGGCCGGTGGCGGCAAAGAACGCGAACGACACCGCTGAACCCAGCAGCAGCAACAAAATGAGCCAGCGAAACAGCAGCATTGTGATCTTGCAGTTTGAGCTTCAGGTCTACCAGGCGCGCGCCAATTGGCCAAAACCGCTGGGTGCCGACTTCTCGTCTTCAAACGTGACGACATCCCAGGTATCGGTGCGATTCAACAGCTCGCGCAGCAGTTTGTTGTTCAGCTCATGGCCCGAGCGAAAGGCGCTGTAGGCTGCAAGCAGTGGCTTGCCCAGCATGTACATGTCCCCCATCGCGTCGAGGATTTTGTGCTTAACGAATTCATCGTCATAGCGCAGACCACCGGCGTTGAGCACCTTGTAGTCGTCCATCACGATGGCGTTGTCCAGCCCACCGCCCAGCCCCAGCCCGTTGACGCGCATCATCTCCACGTCTTTGGTAAAACCGAAGGTTCGCGCGCGGGCAATGTCGCGCGAATAGGAGTCACGGCTCATGTCAAATTCAAATCGCTGGCCAGACGAGTCCACCGCAGGGTGGTCAAAATCAATCTCAAAGCTCAAACGGTAACCGTGATGCGGATCCAGCCGCGCCCAACGCTCGTCTGCACCTGTGCCAGCGCGTACTTCAACCGGCTCCAGAACCCGAATGAAGCGGCGCGGCGTGTTTTGAAACTCAATGCCCGCTGTTTGCAGCAAGAATACGAAGGACGCGGCCGAGCCGTCCAGAATCGGAACCTCTTCGGCCGTGATGTCCACATACAGGTTGTCCACCCCCAAGCCGGAACAGGCCGACAGCAGGTGCTCCACCGTCGATACGCGAGCAACGCCGTTGGATACCCGCGTGGCCAGCCGGGTATCGGTGACAGCAATGGCGGACATCGGAATGTCCACCACCTCAGGCAAGTCAATGCGGCGAAACACGATACCGGTATCAGGCGGCGCGGGCCGCAGGGTCAGCTCCACCCGCTGGCCACTGTGCAGACCCACCCCCACCGCGCGGGTGAGGGATTTGAGGGTTCTTTGTTTGATCACGGGATGATTTTACTAATCCGCTTGTTTTCTGAGAAACGCAGGGATTTCGTAATCATCCATGCCGCCGCTTGACAGCGCATCCACCTTGGCCGCTGCCGATGTGCGCCCGCGCCAAACCGCCGGCGTGCCCATGCCCGCATAGTCAGGCTGGCCACCCATCAAATGCGCGGGTGACAAAGGCGCTGGCCCGGTTGCCACCGAATTCAACGTGGGCACATGGAAAGGAATGTTGTCTGTTCCGGTGCGCAGCACTTGCAGCGGTGGCGCAGTACGGCGAACGCCTTGGCGGCTGAGGCCAGTGGCAACGACGGTCACGCGGATTTCATCGCCCAGGCTGTCGTCATAAGCCGTACCGTAAATCACATGCGCATCGGCGGAGGCATAGGCGCGGATGGTGTTCATCGCCAAACGTGACTCCGTGAGTTTGAGTGAGCCCTTGCTGGCGGTGATCAGCACCAGCACGCCCTTGGCACCCGAGAGGTCAACACCTTCCAGCAATGGGCAGGCCACGGCCTGCTCTGCCGCGATACGGGCGCGGTCTGGCCCGCCACTGGTGGCGGTGCCCATCATGGCTTTACCAGGCTCACCCATCACGGTGCGCACATCTTCAAAGTCGACGTTCATGTGCGCGGGCACGTTGATGATCTCAGCAATGCCGCCAACTGCGTTTTTGAGCACGTCGTTGGCATGTTTGAAGGCTTCGTCCTGCGTGATGTCATCGCCCAGTACGTCCAGCAGCTTTTCGTTGAGTACCACGATCAGCGAGTCCACATTGGCCTCCAGCTCGGCCAGGCCAATGTCGGCATTGCTCATGCGGCGACCGCCTTCAAACTCAAACGGTTTGGTGACTACGCCCACGGTCAAAATGCCCATCTCGCGCGCGATGCGGGCAATCACGGGCGCCGCGCCCGTGCCCGTGCCACCACCCATGCCTGCCGTGATGAAGAGCATGTGCGCGCCGTCGATTGACGCGCGGATGTCTTCTGCCGCTGATTCTGCCGACTCACGGCCTTTGTCGGGCTTGCTGCCTGCACCCAAGCCTGTCGTACCCAACTGGATCGTCTTGTGCGCAGCACTGCGGCTGAGCGCCTGTGCATCAGTGTTGGCGCTGATGAACTCAACGCCTTGCACGCCACGCTCAATCATGTGCTCGACCGCGTTACCGCCACCGCCGCCGACACCAATCACCTTGATCTGTGTGCCCAGGTTGAACGCTTCTTCTTCAATCATTTCGATGCTCATCTTGATACTCCTAATTTGCAGTTGCCTAAAGTTGTTGTCTCTTGATTTTTTTCCATCGCATTTCACGAAGGCGGATCAGTACACCGCCATCGCCAATGGGGGCTTCCGCGCGCTAGCCAAATGTGTGAGGATGAGTGAGAGATTTGCATGACTAGAAATTGCCGACAAACCAGTCTTTGACCTGGCCAAACGCCGTCTTCATCGAACCGTTCTTTTGCGCCACCTTCTGGCCGCGCATTCGCGCCAAGCGAGCCTCTTCAAGTAGGCCCATCACGGTTGCCGCGCGGGCTTGCGCCACCATGTCTGATAAAGCTCCGTGGTACTGCGGGATGCCTCGGCGCACGGGTTTGAGAAAGATGTCTTCGCCCAACTCCACCATACCGTGCATCACACAACTGCCCCCCGTCAGCACGATACCGCTGGAGAGCACCTCCTCGTAGCCCGAGCCGCGAATCACCTGCTGCACCAGCGAAAAGATTTCTTCAACGCGCGGCTCGATCACGCCAGCGAGTGCCTGGCGACCGAGCATGCGCGGGCCGCGGTCGCCCAGGCCTGGTACCTCGACCTGAGTGTCTGGGTCGGCCAGCAACTGCTTGGCGCATCCGCTTTCTACCTTGATGTCTTCCGCGTCCTTGGTCGGTGTTCGTAAGGCCATCGCGATGTCGCTCGTAATCAGATCGCCTGCAATCGGGATCACCGCCGTGTGGCGAATTGCGCCATTGGTGAAGATCGCCACATCGGTCGTCCCCGCGCCAATGTCTACGAGGGCCACGCCCAGCTCCTGCTCGTCCCGTGTCAATACAGCCCGGCTGCTGGCCAGCGGGTTGAGCATCAGGTGCTCCACCTCCAGCCCGCAGCGGCGCACACACTTTATGATGTTCTCAGCGGCGCTCTGGGCACCCGTCACGATGTGCACTTTGGCCTCCAGGCGGATGCCGCTCATGCCAATGGGATCCCTCACATCCTGCCCATCGATCACAAACTCCTGGGGTTCCACCAGCAACAGGCGCTGGTCTGTCGATATGCTGATGGCCTTCGCCGTTTCGACCACGCGCGCCATGTCCGCCTGCGTCACCTCGCGGTCTTTCACCGCCACCATGCCGCTGGAGTTAATGCCGCGAATATGGCTGCCCGTGATGCCGGTGTAGACACGTTGAATTTTGCAATCGGCCATCAACTCGGCTTCTTTCAGCGCCTGCTGGATGCTCTGCACGGTTGCATCAATGTTGACCACTACGCCGCGCTTCAATCCATTGCTCGGTGCAATACCCAACCCTGCCAGCTTGAGCTCGCCACCGGCCAGCACTTCGGCCACCACCACCATCACTTTGGCGGTGCCGATGTCCAGCCCTACGACAAGGTCTTTATATTCTTTTGCCATGTTCTTTCGCCATCTTGTTGCTCAACTTTCTCACTTCTGCTTCTGCACTAATTCGGTCGTCGTCACACCCCGAATTCGCAGGGCGTAACCGCCTTCATGGCGCAGGTCGGCAGATTCCAGCGCCTCAGGCTTACGCCCGTACTTGGACGTGATCTGAGTCAGCGTGTTGACAAAGCGCTCGGTGCGCGCAAGCACTTCTTGCGGTGTGCCGCGCCCCAACTGAAGTACGGCACCGGTATCCAGCCGGGCCAGCCAACTGCCGCGTCCGGTCAGCTCCAGTTGATCCAGCGTCATGTCCATGTCTGCAAACAGCGGCTCCAGGCTTTGGTAGGCCAGCAGCACTTGCGCACCCTGCCCTTGCGGACCATTGAGCCGGGGCAGCCCATCCTGCTCCACCTCGCCTGTATTGGCTTCGAACACTTCACCCCGGTCGTTCAAAAGTCGTGATTCGCTGTCAGCTCCCCAGTACGCCATCGCCTGGTGCTCCTGCAATTGCACCTTGAGGCGGTTTGGGAACTCTCGCTGCACCACGGCCCGTCGCACCCACGGAACAGACTCAAAAATCTCCCGCGCACGGGCAAGATCCAGCGTGACAAAGCTGCCATTGAGCCGGGGTCCCACGTAGGCCCGCAAGGTGACGACATTGGTATGCGCGACATCACCCATCACGGTGATTTTCTTGATGGCAAAAATCGAGGACTGCATGGCCCAAGCCGCCACAATACCCAGCACGACCACGGCAAACACGGCGTACAGGGCGACCGCTGTTGCATTCATCATCTTGACATCCAGCGGCACAGAAAATGTTGGGTTCATGCGTTATGCCCCTGAATGTGGGCGTTGGCTTTTCCCGCATTGTCCAGCGCTGCAAGCTGCAATATCTGCACGCAAAGATCTGGGTAGCTGATACCTGCTGCTTTGGCAGACATGGGAACCAGCGAGTGCCCCGTCATGCCGGGCGAAGTGTTCATCTCCAGCAGACATGGTTTGCTGTCGCTGGCGCGAATCATCAGGTCAGCCCGCGCCCAACCCCGGCAACCGAGGCCCTGATAGGACGCCAGCACAATGCGCGAAATCTCCTGCTCCAACGCCTCTGGCAACCCACTGGGGCATTGGTACTTCACTTCATCCGTAAAGTACTTGTTTTGGTAATCGTAGGCTCCCTCAGGCGCGTTGATTCGTACGATTGGCAGCGTGCGCGCGTTAGCACCTGTCCCCAGAACAGGGCACGTTACTTCCACGCCCTCAATGAACTCTTCGCACAGCACATCCGCGTCATAGCGGGCCGAAAGTTCTACGGCCTCCTGCATCTGGGAATAACCGATCACTTTGGTCACGCCAATCGACGAACCTTCGCGCGGTGGCTTGACGATCAGCGGTAAACCCAGCTCATCCGGCACGGCGACGATCCGCTCGCGTGACCGCAAACCGCTGAGAACGACATGTCTTGGGGTGGGCAGCCCCAGCGCCGCCCAAATGCGCTTGGTCATCACCTTGTCGATGGCGATGCTGGAGGCCATCACACCTGACCCGGTGTACGGAACACCCATCAGCTCCAAAGCACCCTGCACCGTGCCATCTTCCCCAAAACGACCGTGCAAGGCGATGAAGCAACGCGAGAACCCTTCACGCTGAATATCGTCCATCGGGCGATTGGCAGGGTCAAACGCATGTGCATCCACACCGCGTGAACGCAGGGCCTCCAAAACGCCGTTGCCAGACATCAGGGAAATCTCGCGCTCGGCCGAGCGGCCACCCATTAGCACGGCGACCTTGCCCAAAAGCGAACTCATATTTGCGGCGGGTACGTTCATGACAAAGCACCTTGCAGGTTCAACGCCAACTTCGCCGGTATCGCGCCGATAGAACCTGCCCCCATGCACAAGACCACATCACCATCACGCGCAGCTTCATAAATCACATCTGGCAGCGTGGCCACGTCGTCCACAAAAACAGGCTCCACCTTGCCCGCCACACGCAACGCGCGCGCCAAAGCACGCCCGTCGGCTGCGGTGATGTGCGCCTCGCCAGCCGCATAGACTTCTGTCAGAAGCACCACGTCAGCGGCTCCGATGACCCTGACAAAGTCCTCAAAACAATCCCGGGTGCGGGTGTAGCGATGCGGCTGAAACGCGAGCACTAACCGCCGCCCCGGAAACGCGCCGCGCGCAGCTGAAATGGTGGCCGCCATTTCGACCGGATGATGTCCGTAATCGTCCACCAGCCGGAAGCTGCCACCGCCTAGCGCAGGCAAATCGCCATAGCTTTGGAATCGACGTCCCACACCTTTGAAGTCGGCCAAAGCGCGTAGCAGCGCGACATCGGGCACGTTCAACTCTACCGCGACGGCGATGGCGGACAACGCGTTCAACACATTGTGGCGACCCGGCAGATTGAGCACAACCGCCATGTCAGGTAATGTGACCCCATTACGCCGCTGCACATCGAAGTGCATTTTGTCGCCCACAGCACGCACATCCACCGCTCTAACCTGCGCACCCTCATCAAAGCCATAGGTGGTGACAGGGCATGTCACCTTGGGCAAGATATCCCGCACCGCCGCATCATCCGTGCAGAGAACGGCGACCCCATAAAACGGCATGCGGTGAAGAAAATCAACAAAGGCCTGCTTGAGCCGCTCAAAGTCATGACCATAAGTTTCCATATGGTCGGCGTCAATATTGGTCACCACCGCCATGATGGGCAACAGGTGCAGGAACGACGCATCTGACTCATCTGCCTCAACCACGATGTAGTCGCCCTGCCCCAGCCGCGCATTCGCCCCCGCGCTGTTGAGGCGTCCGCCGATCACGAAGGTGGGATCCAGGCCCGCCTGGATCAAGACGCTGGCCACCAAGCTGGTGGTGGTCGTTTTGCCGTGCGTTCCGGCAATGGCGATTCCGCTCTTGAGGCGCATCAGCTCGGCCAACATCAAAGCGCGCGGAACGATGGAGATCTTGCGTTCTCGCGCCGCAAGCACCTCCACGTTGTCGTCCTTGACCGCCGTCGACGTCACTACGGCATCTGCACCCTCTACATTTGCGCTGTTGTGACCTACGAAGGTCGTGATACCCAAGCCTGCAAGGCGCCTCAGCGTGACGCTGTCGCGAAGGTCTGACCCGGTGATGACATAACCCAACGTGTGCAAAACCTCAGCGATGGCCGACATGCCTGAGCCGCCGATGCCGATGAAGTGGATGTGCTTGACCGCGTGTTTCATGCTGTATTTCGCTTTGCCCAGAGACGTTCGCAGGCTGCCACCAGATGTTCCGTCGCACCGAACTTGGCCATGGCCCGTGCGCCCATCGCGGTTTTCATCAATGTCGGACGATCCGCTTTCTGCAACATTCTGGCGAGCCGCTCGGGGGTCAAATCCTGTTGCTTCACCATCCAACCGCCACCTTGATCGACCAGGAATTTTGCGTTGGTGGTTTGATGGTCATCCACCGCCGAGGGAAGCGGCACGAACACGGCTGCCACACCCACAGCGGCAACTTCCATGACCGTACTGGCCCCTGCGCGGCAGATCACCACA
>JANOTO010000024.1:0-6277 GCA_031416395.1 Rhodoferax sp.
AACTACTGAATATATAGCAAACTATCTATATTATACGAGAGCTAGTGGCCTAAAAATAAGTAAACCCCCGAAAACGACTGTTTCGCATCAATAAATTAACTCGCAGGTTCATTTTTTACGCGAAAGGCACTCACCCCACGCACGCCAAACAGAATACCGCAGGTCACCAACGCCAGCCCTACCCAAAGGTTCCACGACAGCGGCTCGCCCAAAAAATACACCGCACCCAAAGCAGATGAGCCCGGCACGATGGCTGTGAACATGGTGGAGCGCACGGGGCCAAAGTACTGAATCATCTTGGTGAAGGTGATGCCCGATATCACCACCGAACCGCCGCCCTGAAACAGCATCTGAAACAAAAAATCGCCCCACGGCGCACTATGCAGGTTGCGAAGGCTGCTGGGCACCGCCTGCAAGGCCACCAGCAGGCTGTAGACGGGCACGTAGGTCAAAACCGCAAACACCGTGATGGCGACGGTGGCGCGCACCGCGTCCAAAGCAAACTTGCGCGCCAGCACACTGTAGACCGACCAGCACAGCGCCGCCGCCATGAAGAGCACATCGCCGCGCCAGACCGAGCCGCCCTCAAATGCGCGCAGCAGGCTGGCACCGCCCACCAGCAGGTCGCCCGCCACGATCAGCGTCAGGCTGATGAGGCGCGAGGAGGTGAGCTGATCGCCCAGAATCCACACGGCCAAGAGGCTGGTCCAAAACGGCAGACTGCCCGGCAGCAACACCGACGCGTGGGCCGCCGGTGCGTACACAAACCCGCTGTAAGCCAGGATGCCGTACAGCAGCCCGCCAAACACGCCCGTGATCACCGTGATACGCAGCGACAAGGGCGACAGGCCCAACAGCGAAGACGCGCGCGCCGCGGATGCATTGCCGCCGCTGGCCTGTGCGAGGGCCGCAGCCTCACGATCCCGACGCACCAACCACCACCCCCAGGGCAGCAACACCAGGCCCGCTCCGATGACGCGGGCCAGCATGATGTCCAGCGGTGTCAATACCGCGCCGCGAGCGGGGTCTGACGTAGCCCGGGCTATGACGATGAAGGCAGTCCAGATAATGATGGTGATGACGGCGGCTGAAATACCCACGGTGCGGGGCGACAGAGATCTTAAAAAACGCATGCGAGGATTATCGGTGGCAGGCATCAACCCTTCTGGCCCCCGCGTTAGACTCCTGCGCTATGACTATGCGTTTTTGGGTCGCTGTGATTTTGGGTTTAGCAACAGCGGTGGCCAACGCGCAAAACCTACCGCCCGAAATAGATGCGGCGTTAGCCCGCGCCAAAATTTCGCGTGATGCGGTGACCATCCTTGTGACCGACGCGCAAGGCAAAACCGCACCTCGCGTGAGCCATCGCGCCACGGTGCCGATGAACCCCGCATCGCTCATGAAGTTGGTCACCACCTATGCCGCGCTCGATTTGCTCGTCCCTGCGTTCACCTGGACGACGCCGGTATTTGTCGAAGGCGCGGTGCGCGACGGCACGCTGTTTGGCAACCTCTACATCAAGGGCCAAGGGGACCCGAAGCTGGTGTCTGAGCGGCTGTGGCTGCTGTTACGCCGCGTGCAGGGCCTGGGTGTCAAAACGATTGCGGGCGACATCGTGCTGGACAGAAGTGCGTTTGAGAATGTCGAGGTCGACCCCAGCCTGTTCGATGGCGAGCCGCTGCGCCCCTACAACGCCGCCCCTGATGCGCTCTTGCTGAACTTCAAAGCCGTGGTGATGACGTTTGTGCCAGACCGCACTGCCAACACCGCGCAAATACAGTTTGAGCCACCGCTCTCGGGCGTGCACATGCAGCACAGCGTGCCACTTTCCAATGGCGATTGCGGTGACTACCGCAGTGCGTTGAAGGCTGACTTTTCTGACCCCGCCGCAATCCGGTTTGGTGGAGCTTACCCGGCCAACTGCGGCGAAAGAGTGTGGGCCACCGCCTACGCCGACCCCAAAAGCTATGCCACCCGCGCCGTCGAAGGCATGTGGCGCGAGATGGGCGGCAAGCTCGCGGGCAGCGTGCGCTATGGGAGCGTGCCCGCGACGCTGACCCGACCCGCGTTCGAAATCAGCTCAC
Organism: Rhodoferax sp.; assembly: GCA_031416395.1. Classification (GTDB taxonomy): domain Bacteria; phylum Pseudomonadota; class Gammaproteobacteria; order Burkholderiales; family Burkholderiaceae_C; genus JANYCG01. The sequence goes on from JANOTO010000024.1 coordinate 2,085, forward strand.
CACCGCTGCCCGAGGTGATTCGCGACATCAACAAATACAGCAACAACGTGATGGCGCAGCAGCTCTTTTTGACCTTGAGCTTGCAGCCCAAATCCGCCACACCCGTAGCCTCACCCGTGGCGACGCTAGCGGCCTCGCGTGACGTGGTGCAGCGCTGGTGGCGCAACACCATCAGCCCGGATGATGTGCCGGTGCTGGACAACGGTTCGGGCCTCTCTCGCAGCGAACGCATCAGCGCCAACGCTTTGGGCAAGCTGCTGGTAAGCGCCTACGCATCGCCCGTCATGCCCGAGCTGATGTCGTCCTTGCCCATCACGGGGGTCGATGGCACACTGCGCGGCAGACGAAGCGCCGCACGCGGCAGTGCCCACCTCAAAAGCGGCACGCTGCGCGATGTAACAGGCGTGGCGGGCTACGTGCTGACCAACAGCGGCAAACGCTATGTGGTTGTGATGATCATCAACCAGAGCGGTGCTGCCTCGGGCCGATCAGCCATTGACGCACTGCTGGATTGGACGATGAGGGAAAATTAGCCCCATGATTTCAATCGACACCATCGGCTACATCGCCGCCGTTCTCACCACCGGCAGCTTCTTGCCGCAAGCGATCCACACCTTTCAGACCAAAGACGTCAGCGGCATCTCGCTTTCCATGTACAGCGCCTTCACGCTAGGCATCATGCTGTGGCTGGTTTATGGCGTGCTGCTCGTGTCTTGGCCCATGATTGTGGCCAACGTGATCACGCTGGCCTTCGCAGCGGCGATATTGACCATGAAGCTGCGGTATAAGGCACCGCCACCGTCATCGTGAATTGATTGTTAGCTCGCCGAAGCGCGCGTCAACCTGTCCCGCACGCCATCCCACTCAGCCAGCGGTGGCGGTGTCTCCACCCAGATCAGCTTCACACCCTGTGCGTCAAAATCACGCAGCACCGCGAACAGTTGCTGTGCGGTGGCGGTGGCATCGTCGGGCATGCGACGGCGCAAGATTTTGTGGGCGGGGGATTTGAGGATGACGCGCGAGTAGACCGCGATCACCGGCTTGGCATCGCCCGCTTTGTCAACATCCGCGCCCAGCAAGTTCAACGCATTTTGTAGCGCTTTGGCATCCATCAGGCGCACTTTGGCGTTTGGCGCGTAGTGTGACTCCAATGTGCCTGAGGCGCGCGGGGCTCTCTCGGTTTGATCTATCAGTTCATCCTCGGTTAACACAGCTTGACCGCAAACGGCTTGCATCTGCGCGGGCGTGATGTGACCAGGGCGCAGCAGCACGGGCACGCCACGGGTGCAATCGACGATGGTGGATTCAATGCCCACGTCACACGCGCCGCCGTCCAGAATCAGTAAATCCTCTCCCATCTCGCTTTGCACATGCGCCGCCGTGGTGGGGCTGACGCGGCCAAACTGGTTGGCGCTGGGTGCGGCAAGTCCGTGGATCGGATGTGCGTCAGCCGCCAGCGCCACCAGCAGCGCGTGCGCCACCGGGTGCGAGGGGCAGCGCAGGCCGATGCTGTTTTGCCCGCCTGCCGCAGCCGCCGCCACACCCGCGCGGCGCGGCAGGATCAACGTCAGTGGGCCAGGCCAAAACGTCTTGATCAATTGATTGGCAAATGCTGGCACCTTGTCTGCAAAGTGCGCGACACCGTTTGCATCCGCCACATGAACGATCAGCGGATGGTTGCTAGGCCTGCCTTTGGCGGCAAAGATTTTCGCCACGGCGGCTTGATTGTCTGCATTGGCGGCCAAGCCATACACCGTCTCAGTGGGCAGGCCAACCAACTCACCCGCACGCAACACACGCGCGGCGTGCGCGATGGATTCAGCATCTTGCCCCGGCAGAATCAAAGCTTTATCCCGAGCAGCTTGGCGACCTGCGTGGCAGTGGCGCGCACGTCGGAAATCGTCTTGCCAGTGATGTTCAAGTGCCCCATCTTGCGGCCTGGTCGCGCTTCGGTCTTGCCGTACAGATGCAAATGCGTTCCCGACAGGGCCAGCATTTTGGCCCACGGTGGGGCAACGCCGTTGCGCCACAAATCGCCCAGCAGGTTCAGCATGATGGCCGGGCTGTGCTGGCGCGGCTGGGTGAGTGGCAGGCCCGCCAGCGCGCGCACTTGCAGCTCAAACTGCGACACGTCGCAACTGTTCATGCTGTGATGGCCGCTGTTGTGCGGGCGTGGGGCAATCTCGTTGACGATCAGTTCAAGCTTGCCCTTGGCGTTCATCACGATGAAAAACTCAACGCACAGCACACCGACATAATTCAATTCATTTGCTATTGACTGAGTAGCTGCTATCGCACGTTTTACGAGAGCTGGAGGCAAATTACCCTTAAAAATCTCGGTTTTTGCCAAAATTCCGTCAATATGGGTGTTTAAATTAACCGGGAGGTTAACTATTTCGCCATCCCGTCCGCGCGCGACGATCACCGAGCATTCGGCATGCAGGGCCAGCTTTTTCTCCAGCACACACCGCACGCCCTTCAGCTCAGACCAGGCCTTGCCCAATTCCGCCCGATTTTTAACGCGAATCTGGCCCTTGCCGTCGTAGCCCATGCGCGATGTTTTCAGAATGCCAGGCAGCAAGTGCGCAGGCACGGCTTGTAGTTGCGCAGTGGTTTCAATCACTGCATAGGGAGCGCACGGCACGCCGCAGCGCGCAAAATGCGCCTTTTCTGCCGTGCGGTCTTGCGCGATACACACGGCCTGCGCTGATGGCGACACCGGGCGCAGCGCGGCCAATTTTTCCAACGCAGCGGCGGGCACGTTTTCGAACTCGGTGGTGATGGCGTGGCTGCACTGTGCCAGCGCGGCCAGGCCCTTCTCGTCAAGATAATCCGTCTGAATGTGATGGTGGCTGACGCAGCCCGCAGGGCTGTCTGCATCCGGATCGAGCACCGCCGTTTGAAAGCCCAGCGCCTGCGCGGCATGCACGAACATGCGGCCCAACTGCCCACCGCCCATGACACCCAGAGTGACCGGCAAGCCACCCACCTCGGTGCCCGGTACAAGCGGAAGCTGAAACTGTTTTGTCACAGGCTTTTTCACAGCACCGGGGGCACAAGCATGTCGCGCGCCGTCTGGGTTTGGGCCGTTCGGTAATCGTTTAACTTGGCCAGCAGCGCCTCATCGTGCACCGCCAGCATCGCCACCGCAAACAGGGCCGCGTTGGCAGCGCCCGCGTCGCCAATCGCAAAAGTCGCCACGGGCACTCCTTTGGGCATCTGAACAATGCTGTGTAGCGAATCAACCCCGTTCAAGTGTTTGCTGGCCACGGGCACGCCGAGCACGGGCACGGTGGTTTTAGCCGCCAGCATGCCCGGCAGATGCGCCGCGCCACCTGCACCTGCGATGATGGCTAGCAAACCGCGCGATGAGGCGCTTTCGGCGTAAGCGAACATGTCGTCGGGCATGCGGTGCGCCGAAACCACCTTCGCTTCATGCGCGATGCCGAAGTGTTGGAGAATCTGCACTGCGTGCTGCATCGTGTCCCAGTCGGAGCGCGAGCCCATCACGACACCCACCTGAACGCCAATTTGAGCACCTGTTTGATTTTTCATCGTTGAATTTTACTTTTTCACCCCGAGCTAGCCACAATGATCAATGTCACCGTCGAAACCTTTGATGCCGAAGTCATCGAAGCCTCCAACCACATCCCCGTTCTGGTGGATTTTTGGGCCCCTTGGTGCGGCCCCTGCAAAGTCATCGGCCCGCTGCTGGAGAAGATCGAGACCGACTACGCAGGCCGCTTCAAGCTGGTCAAAATTGACTCGGATCAAGAGCAGGAAATCAGCCAAGCCTTTGGGATCCGCAGCATTCCCACCTGCGTGCTGCTGGTGGGCGGCAAACCCGTCGATGGCTTCATGGGCGCGCTGCCCGAGAGCCAAATCAAAGCATTTCTCGATAAGCATGTCCCGGCAGCGGACGTGCTGGAAGCCGAAGTCACCGCCGTCGAAGTATCCGACGCGCCCGCTGCCAACGACCCCGCCGCCATCCGCGAAGCCCTGCATCAGGCGATGCTGAAAGCGCCCGACGATGAAAACGCTCGTTTCGACTACATCAAGCTTTTGCTCAACGCCAATGAGGTTGACGCGGCCAAAGTCGCCTTTGCCCCCGTCATCGCCAAAACCGCGCTGGTGCGCAAGTTTGATGCGCTGCAACGCTGGATGAACGCGATTGATTTCAAAACCGACCGCGC
>JANOTO010000025.1:0-9818 GCA_031416395.1 Rhodoferax sp.
TGGGCGTTTTTGTTGTCCAGTCGAGCTAACCACTTCTTGAGGTGTGCGGCCGGCACGGCCATGATGCCGCTGTAGATTTCCTTGATCTGTTTTTGCGCATCCGTGGCGTCTTTTTGCTCGACGATGGCTTGCACTTTGTCGCCATCGCGCACGATGCGGCCATAGCCTGCGGGGTTGGTGAACTCCAGCGTCAGCAAGGCCAGTTTGTCGCCACCGCAAGCGGCAATCAGATTTTTGAGTGTGTCGGGCTGGGTTAACGGTACGTCGCCTGACAGCACCACCACGATGCCATCGTCTGGCAGTGCGGGCACGGCTTGCTGCACGGCATGGCCGGTGCCGAGCTGGGGCTCTTGGCGCACGAATTTCAGCTCATATCCCTGAGCGAGTGTCTGACTGTTTGACTCGGGTTTGGGTTTGGATTGTGCTAGTGCCGCTTCAACTTCCATAGCGCCGTGGCCTGTGATCACCACGATATTGCGCGCTATCAGAGTCGCCGCTGTATCAACGACATGTTGCAACAAAGCGCGCCCCGCCAGTTGATGCAATACTTTGGGCAAGCGGCTCTTCATGCGCGTGCCTTTGCCGGCGGCCATGATGACCACGTCCACCGGGTGCGCTGTCGCCGCGTTACTACTTATATTGTTCGCCATGTCTCGTTCCTAGTTGAGGTTCTAAATGCCAAGTTTGTACCAGCGCAGTCGTCGAATTATCGATGGACAGATGTTGTCGCGGTTTTTGCTGATCGGCACCGTGGTGTTGCTGCAAGCCTGTAGCGCCATCAAGCTGGCCTACAACAACGCGCCCGAGTTTGGCTTCTGGTGGCTGGATGCTTACGCCGACTTCAACGACACGCAAGCCCCTGCGGTGCGCACCGAGCTTGCCCGGCTGCTGCAATGGCATCGCAGTGAGGAGCTGCCCAAGATTGCCGAGTTGCTTCAAAAAACGCAGCGATTGGCCGCTGCCGACGTGACGTCTACAGCCGTGTGTGATCTTTTCACGGAAACCCGAGCGCGCTTCAATGCGGTCACCGGCCAAGCCGAGAAAGCCACCGCCACTCTGGCCTTGAGCTTGAGCCCCGCGCAAATTGTGCACATGGAGGGCAAGCTTGCCAAAAATAACAAAGAGTGGCGCAATGACTGGCTGCAACTCTCTGGCAAGGAGCTGTTTGAGAAGCGCCTTAAAGCCAATGTAGAACGTGCCCAGGAGTTTTACGGCACGCTGGAAGAGCGGCAGTTGGCCGCGGTGCGGGGCGCGCTGGAGACCTCTAGCTACGACGTGCAAGCAAGCTACGCCGAGCGCCAGCGCCGTCAACAAGACCTGCTGCAGACCTTGCGCCAGGCGACAGGGGCCGGGCCGGGCAGTGGCTCGAATGTCGCGGCCATCAATCGCACTCCGGCAGAAGGCCAGGCAGCCCTGCGCGGCTACCTTGAGCGCGCCAACAAGTCGCCCAACCCCGCCTATCGCGCTTACAGCGACAAACTCATCGCCGAGAGCTGTGCCAGCTTCACAGCCCTGCACAACAGCACCACGCCCGAGCAGCGCGAGCGCGCGGTGCGCAGGCTGGCCGCGTATGAGCGGGATGCGCGGGATTTGTATTCGCAGCGGTGATTGGGATTGAGGTGCCCTGCTAAGGTCTCAATACAGCAATCACCTGCCGCCCATTTTTGCGGTAGATCACAAAGTCGCTGTCCAGCGTCAGCACCGGGCTTTGTGGGTAAAGCTCTGCGAGGCGTACTAAGCAGGCATCCGCCAGCGACATCGGCACATCGCCATAGCGGCGGATCATGGCCAGCAGAGCGCTGTGATGGTCTGCCACAGCCATGCCGATGCTCAGAAATCCTTCGCCCAACATCTCAATCAGCGCGGCCCGCGCACCGGGCATCTGGCGCGTGAGGTAAGTGGCTTCTGCCAATACGGACTCGCAGGTCAGCATCGGCGGCTGGATGTCGCGCAACTGCTGCACCACCCAGGCATGGGCAGCATCGTTTCGATTCAGCAAGGCAACCAGCGGGCCGGTGTCGATGATGACGCGGCTTTTCACTCACCAAACCCGCGCAGGTGGTCTGGATTTGTGGATAAATCAGCCGGGCCTTGCACCATGCCTGTCCAGCGGCTGGCGCGCTCTGCGCAGGAGGCCGCAGGCGCTTGGGCATCGCTATGCAAATAGGCGGCCAGCGCGACTCGGATGATCTCGCTTTGGCTGGAAGCGCTGGTTTTCGCGCGCTGTGCCAAGTCGTGAAACAGTGGATCGGGCAGTTTGATGGAAATAGCTTTCATGATTTGATTGTAATACGATGATGTCAAATATGAATTACCAAATATTTCCAAATATTACTAACTGGTGAGTCTGTATCCGCGAATCCTTTTGCATAAATCTCTTTGCCTTGGCCTTTGCACAGGCGCTGGAAGGCACGTTGACGGAATGGGACGGCCAAGCGGATGAAGCGGCCTTCAAGGATTTGTGATGCCGCCAGCCTCGCTTCAAGTTTTAGCGCTTCAGGCTTTCGATATCGTCGTTGTGCCTTTCCCGTTCTCAGATCGCACCGCGTCACCCGATCCCCGCCGCGCCATTCCCTGAAGCCCACGCTTGCCCAGCCGATACACCGCGCGCAGCATCGTCAAAGCCATCACGGCCTCGACAAACGTCAGCACAAACGCCACCAGCGCATTGCCGCGCGCACTTCGCGCCTTGAACTTGGCCAGCATGCCATCGCGGGCGATTTCGATGCTGTCGTAAAACGTGGGCACCACCAGCAGGGTGAGGATGGTGGAGGTGATGGTGCCGCCGATGATGGCGATGGCCAACGGGCGGTAAAACTCGCCGCCTTCGCCCAGGCCAATGGCCACGGGCAGCATGCCGGCGATCAGCGCAAAGGTGGTCATCAAAATCGGTCTTAGGCGCATGCGGCCGGCCTGCATCAGGGCGTCTTCGCGGCCCATGCCTTCCTCTTGCTGTTTGCGCGCGCAGTCCAGCAGCAAAATCGCGTTTTTGGCGACCAGGCCCATCAACATGATCACGCCAATAAAGCTCATCAAATTCAGCGTACCGCCCGTGAGCAAGAGTGCCACCACCACGCCAATCAGGCTCAAGGGCAGCGACAGCATTACTGCCAGCGGCGCGGTGAACGAGCCAAACTGCATCACCAGGATCAGGTACATCATGCCGATGCCCATTAACAGCGCAATCAGCATTTCAGAGAACAGCTCTTTCTGGTCGCGCGCAGCGCCACCGAGCTCGATGCCATAGCCAGCGGGGAAGTCAATCGCCCTGGCGATCTTCAGCGCATCCGCCGTGACCTCGCCGCTAGAGCGCCCATCGGCATTGGCAGACACGGTGATCATGCGTTTGCCGTTCACATGCTGAATCTGCGAGGGCCCCTGGCCCATGCTGATGCTGGCGATCTGATCCAGCGGCACCATCATGTTGCTGCCGCTCACCGCGATGGGCATGCGCTCGATGTTCTCGGCCACCACCCGGTCACTCGGGTGCAAGCGCACAGCCACGTCACGCGCCTCGCCCGCCGGGTCAATCCAGTCACCCACCTCGACGCCGGCAAAGGCCACGCGCAAGGCCTGCGCCGCATCATTGGCCGAGATGCCCAATGAATTGGCCAGGCCGCGGTTGAGTTCAATTTTCAGCTCCTGCTGCGGCCCCATTTCCGACAGGCCCACATCGACCGCGCCAGGCACCTGGCGCAGCTTGTCCATGAAGTCGTTGGTGATAGCGTTGAGCTTGCGCGAGTCGGTGCCAGAAAACAGGATTTGCACCGGTTTGGATGCACCGTTGTTCAAGTCGGCCAGCACTACGTATTCAGCCCCTACCAATTGCGCCATCAGCAGACGCAGCTCGGCAGCAATTTCGGAGGCTGAGCGCTTGCGTTGCGTGCTTTTTCCGACATCCACGTAAATGCGCCCACCGGTGGCGGACACATTGCTGTTGGTCGCCTTCGTTTCGGGCAAGGTGCGGGCCAGCACGGCAGCCGCTTCCATCTTCCCGCGCGCATACTCCAGGCTGGCGCTTGACGGTGTGCGCACCTCAATTGCCAGCGTACCTACATCCGATATCGGCAAGAAGCTGGAGCCGCCAAATTTCACATGCAGGCCCACCGCAGCCGCCAAGCTCAAGGCAGCAATCGCTGCCATCCAGCGTCGGTGGTGCAGTGCCCAGGCGATCACGCGGCCATAGCGATCCGCTTGGTGGTCAAACCAGGTGTTGAAGCGGCCCAGCAGCTTGCTCAAACCCGTTTTGGGTTGCAGGTGATGGCCGACCGGATCGCCCCAGTAAGCCGACAGCATCGGATCCAGTGTGAACGAGATGAACAGGCTGACCAACACGGAGGCGACGACGGTCAGCGCGAAGGGCCGAAACCACTCGCCCGACACACCGGGCATGAAGGCCACCGGGATGAACACCGCCACGATGGAGAAGGTGGTGGCGGCCACCGCCATGCCAATCTCGCTGGTGCCGTCCATAGCGGCTTGGCGACGATCCTTGCCGCGCTCCATGTGGCGCACGATGTTTTCGCGCACCACAATCGCATCGTCAATCAATACGCCAATCGCCAATGAGAGGCCCAAGAGGCTCATGAAATTCAGCGTGAAGCCCGCCAGCCACACGGCGATGAACGCGGCGATGACTGAGGTGGGCAAGCTCAGGGCGGTGATCAGCGTGGAGCGCCACGAGTTCAAAAACACGTAGACCACAAAGATGGTGAGCACCGCGCCAAACATCAGCGACTCAATCACGTTGCGCAGGCTGTTCTGGGCGTCTTTGCCACCGTCCTGGGTGACTTCGATCTTAGTGCCCTCAGGCAGGGTTTTGTTGATGTCGGCCACCATGGTGCGAATCTCATTGGCGACGGACACCGTGCTGGCCTCGCGCGAGCGGCTGATGGCCAGTCCCACATTGGGGCTGCCGCTTCGCACGCTGAAGTTGTTGACCTCGGCAAAGCCATCGGAAATCTCGGCCACTTGGGCCAGGCGCACCACCTCGGCACCCCGGCGCTTGATGACGATCTGGCCAAACTCGGCGGGCGAGCCAATGCGCCCGACCAGCCGAATGCTCTGGTCTTCAGACGTACCGCGTACTTTGCCCACCGGTGCGGTCGCGTTCTGATTGCGCAGCGCATTGATCACGTCTGTGACCGACACGTTGTACTCGCGTAAGCGAGCCGAGCGCAGCAGCACGCTGAGCTCGCGCTTCAATGAGCCACTCACCGCCACCACCGCTACGCCATTGATACCGCGAAAGCGGTCTGACAGCACATCTTCTGCGAGCCGCGAAATATCGGCGTGGCTTTGCTGCGTTGCTGAGAGCGCAAGCTGCATGATCGGCTGCGCACTCGGGTCGCGCCGCTGCAATACGGGCTCGCGAATTTCGACCGGCAGCTTGAAGCGCACCGTGGCAATCGCGTTGCGCACCTCGTCCGAGGCCTCAATCATGTTCTTGTTGAACTTGAAGAAGATGTTGATGCGCGCACTGCCCTCGCTGGCGGTGGAGCGCACCTGATCGACGCCGGAGATGCTTTGCAGCGACTTCTCGATTCGGTTGATCACCTCGCGCTCCACCGTGTCGGGCGAGGCGCCAGGGTAGGGGATGGTGACCGAGAGCACTGGCACTTCGACATCGGGTATCTGGTTGACGCGAAGTTTTTTCAACGCCAACAGCCCCAACGCCATCAACACAATGATGATCACCAGCGTGGCAATCGGACGCTTGATGCTGAAGTCAGAGAGGAACATCTCAGCCGCCTTTTGCTGAGCTGGATGCAGTAGCTGCCGGTGCAGAAGCGGGTGCAGGTGGCGCTACCAATTCACGCAGCTCGATCTTCTGCCCGTCTTTGAGCGTGGTGCCGGGGTTACGCAAAATAATGTCGCCCGCAGCCAGCCCGGCCAGCACGATGTAGTCACCCCGGCGTGCATCGCGCGCGCCGAGCTTCACGCTGACTTTGCTCAAGGTACTGCCCTTCACGCGCCAAGCGATGGCCGAGTCACCCGACACCAGCAGCGACGCTTCCGGCACCAGCAAGACCTGGCTGCTGCTGGCGGCGATGCGGCCTTCCGCATACAAGCCCGTCACGCGGGGCAGGTTGCCGGGCTCAAAGCCGACCATCACCTCTACCTGGCGCGTGGTCGGGTTGGCGGCCGCATCAATCCGCTTGACCTTGCCTAAAAATTCTTGATCCGCCAGCCCGTTGAGGCGAAAGCTGACCGCCTGGCCCACCACCACGTCGTTGATGCGGTCGGCCGACACCAGGCCTTCAAAGCGCATGGTTTTGGGGTCGATCACCTTGAGCAGCTCTTTGCCGACTTGCGCCGTGTCACCGGCGGACACTTTGCGCTCGCTCACCACGCCGTCAAACGGCGCGCGCACCTCCGTGCGTTGTAACTGCTGACGGGCGGCTGCTGCGCGCGCTTGGGCGGCCACCAAATCACTCTGGGCGGTGTTGCGGCGGGTTTGCGCATCTTCCATCGCCTGGGTCGATGTCATGCCCTGCGCTTGCAGTGTCTTAAGCCGCTGCAATTGGCGCTCGGTTTGATCCAGGTTTTGGCTGGCGCTGCGCACGGCTTCAGCCGCCGAGGCCATGCTATCGCGAATCGAGGTGTCGTCCAGCCGTACCAGCAGCTCGCCGCGTTTGACCGTATCGCCGTTCTCTTTGAGCACCGTCTGCACCACGGCAGACACTTCCGCCCGCAAGTCGGCCCGCCGCTCCGGCTGCACCGTGCCGGTGATGACCGGCCCGTTGGAGAGTGGCTGGTTTTGCAGCGTGCGCAAGTCGGCCTGGGCGATCAGCAAAGGCCGCTGGACGGCGTCAGCAGCGGACTTGGCCTGTGCGTCGGGGGACTTGTTGCAGCCGGTCAGCCCCACGGCCAGTGCCACTGCCAATGCCACGGCGATGGCGCCGGTAAAGACCATCTGGCGCAGTGCTGGGGTGATTGAAGTTGTCATGCGTGCGGATGAATAATGAGTTGATGGAGCGAGTCGTTCATCAAGACATTTCACCATGATTTTTCGTTGCAAATCGACCTTTGCGACGGGCAACCGCTACACGCGACGAGATGCGGTTTGGCGCGATGAAGCAACAAAATGAGGCATCATATACTATTAAATATATAGCTATCTATGCATTTTCTTCGAGAGCTAGAGACATATTTTATCAATAATGTGCATGAAAATCATCAGTTTTAGTCAAAAATTAACCTGGAGGTTCATTTTTTGACTCGAATCGACCATTGCGCTTACATCGCGTTGCACACCCTTGGGCGTCCTGCCAATTTGGCCCGCCAGTAGGTATCATGGCCCACATGGTGCCGACTTTGCTGACTGTCCTTGCTGCTGAGACGTGGAAAGAGTTCCCGCCTTACCGCGCGGTGCGCGCCTTTGTGGCGTGGCTGGGCAGCTGGCGGCGGGTGATATTTTTTGGTGCGCTGGCTTTGGTGATGGTTCTGTCGCCCGCCACGTATGACCGCACCAATCGCAGCATGATTGCGCGTCAGATTTACGTCACCACTTGGCAGATCCTGCCCTGGTTCACGCTCCTGTCGAGCCTGATCAGCGTGGTGCTGATTCGCGTGGTGGTCGTCAATGCGCTTTCGTATGGTCTTGCTGCGTTTGCGCTGGAGATGGTGGTGCGCATTCTGGTGCTGGAGTTCATCCCGCTGGTGGCGGCTCTTTTCGTAACCATGCGCAGTGCACTGGCCGCCAAGCCTGCTGTGTCGGGCATCTACATTCCGCGCGATCTGGGCGGCCTGGGCGGCTTGACGACAGAGCGCATCCGCGACGAACTGGTGCCGCGCGTGATCGCCTATGCGTTCTCCGTGCTGACGATGATCGTAGTCAGCGGCATAGTGGCGTTGATCCTGTCGTATATCGGTGTGTATGGCTTTTCGCGCTTTGGGCTGCCCCAGTTTGCGCGCACGGTGGGCCAAGTGTTTGACCTGGCCGTCACGGTGGGTTTTGCGTTGAAAGTGATTTTCTTCAGCTTGGCTGTGGCGGTGATTCCCGTCGCAGCCAGCCTGGACCGGCGCGATGCGAACCGCGACAATGCCAACGCCCTGCAGCCGGGCACGGTGCGTATGTTCATGGCTTTATTTTTTATTGAAGGGCTGTCGCTCGTCCTGAGGTACGTCTGAGGCGTCTGCCAGCGCCCCACCGCCACCCGAGCGCCATAATCCAGTTTGCATGTCCCCCGAAGAATCTCCCGCCCCACCGACCTCTGCGCCTGCTTCTACGCCCGCGCCGTCCCACCCAGGCGGGCCGCCTGCATCCCCCATCAAGCACGTGGAGTTCAAGGCCGCGTTGCTGCTGGCGTTCACCGCCTTGCTGGTGCTGGGCTTTCTGGCCTATGTACTGGTGGCGCGCGGCGTTTTTGAAAACACTCAAAACCTGGTGCTGGTGACCGATGATTCGGAGGGCGTGCAAGTCGGCATGGACCTGACGTTCTCCGGCTTTCCCATCGGGCGGGTACAAAAAATTCTGCTCGATGACCAGGGTAAGGTGCGCATCCTGATCGACATCACCGCCAAAGATGCCAAATGGTTGCGCACCTCCAGCATCTTCACGATGGAGCGCGGCGTGGTGGGCGATACCCGCATCCGCGCCTTCAGCGGCGTGCTGACGGATCCGCCTCTGCCCGACGCGTCCGAGCGCACCGTGTTGCGCGGCGACTCCAGCTCTGAAGTCCCGCGCCTGATGGCCACCGCGCGCGCGCTGTTGGAGAACCTTGAGCGCATGTCCGGCGAGCAATCCAGCCTGAATGCCAGCATAGGCAACATGCAAACCATCACCGGCACCATCAGCGCCAGCATGACCGGGAAGTACGGCGTGATGGGCACCCTCTTCGGCAGCGAGGCGAACGCCAAAAAATTGGTGGACGCGCTGGACACTACCAACGCGATTTTGAGCAAGGCCGACAAACGCGTGTTTGGCGACAAAGGCTTGATGGACGAAACCCAGGCCACTGTCACGCAACTCACCGCCTTGTTGATGGACTCGCGCAACACCCTGAAGCGCGTCGATGCTGTGCTGGCCGAGGCGCAAGGCGTAGCGGTCGAGGTCAAGGGGGTTGCCGTGCAGGCGCAAGGCGTTGCGTCTGAGGCGCGCGGGGTTGCCAGCAACGTGCGCATCGCCACCACCGATTTGAACTTGCTGCGCGCGGAGGTGGACACATCGCTCAGACGCATCAACAACCTGGTCGAAGAGATCAACCGCAAATGGCCATTCAAGCGCGAGTCGGAGATCAAGCTGCCATGATGAAACGTGTGTCAAGCTGGATGGGCACAATGGCAGTGATTGCACTTGCGGGCTGTGCTAGCGGCCCCTTGCCGCCGGAGTGGCAGTCCACCGCCTTGGGCTCGGTCAAAGGCTTCACAGCAGCGTACTTGGACGGCAAAACCAGTGTCGCGAATTTTGAATACAACCGCGCGCGGGCCGATATTGCCAGCACCGGGCGGCTCGACTTGATCGCCCGCGCCGAGCTGGTGCGCTGCGCTGTGCGCGTGGCCAGCCTGGAGTTTGACAACTGCGCGGGCGTGCAAACCCTGGATGCCGACACCGCCGCCCCAGAGCGCGCCTACGCGAACTACCTGCGCGCCAACCGCGCCGGGCTCGATCCCGCGCAGGCTGCGCTGCTGCCCGAGCAACATCGCTCCATCGCCGTAGCCAAAGACAACAGCGCCCGCACCGCCGCACTTGCCGCCATCACCGACCCGCTGGCCCGCTTGATTGCAGCAGGTGTGCTGTTCCAAGCCGGTGAGATGTCGCCAGCAAGCGTTGCAGTCGCCGTCAACACCGCCTCAGATCAAGGCTGGCGCAGGCC
>JANOTO010000026.1:0-4838 GCA_031416395.1 Rhodoferax sp.
ATTCAGTCAGGCTGCGATCCAATCGCGCCATGTGGTGGCTAAAGCGAAACGGCTGGCCCGCGTAAACCGGGGCCACTTCGTAGATGCCATCACCAAAAATAAAACCGCGGTCCATGACGCTGACTTTGGCATCAGGCAGCAGGGTGAAATCGCCGTTGAGGTAACAGGGGAGCGGGGGCAGTGGGGTCATCCGTAAATTATCGCAGCGTGTCGCATTGTTAATTTCCTACACTTGGTTGATGAGCAAGTTATGCCGGGTCAAGAGCTTTGGTGTTTTGGCGAATAGCGTCTGCTGGTTAATGTAAAGGCAGCGCGAACTCAACGCCAAATCTTGTCGCCAAATCCAGCAGCCTTTTATCCAGCGTCCAGAGCGTTGCTACCGGCGTGAGCAACGTGCTAGCCAGGAGCGCCACGTCAACAAAGCCGCAACCCAAGCCATAGAGCTTTTCGCGTTCAATGAACGCCATCACCTCTGGCAAACTGGCGTAGTGCGCTTGCCGCAGCAGCGCCATGTCACCCAAGGTTTGATCGCGAGGCGCAGGCGGTGTACCGCACGCAATTTCGGCCAATACCAAGGGATGGCCCAGAACGCGGTCACGCTCGATCAAGTCCACCAAAGCGACGTTATTTTGGCGAAAGTGCGCCACCCAGACTGACGTATCGACAAGCACGTTCATTCAAGCGAAACCGCCTCACGGCGGCGCAGCACGTCAGGCATCTCAGGTGCCCGCCCACCCAACGCTGCCAGGCGCTTACCCGCCTGCACGCGAACAAAGGTGCGCATGGCCTCACGAAACAGGTCAGCCTTGTCCAGCTCAGGATCGGCCAATTCAAGCGCTTTTTGGTAAAGCGCGTCGTCTATGGTGATGGTGGTGCGCATGGTGCTGCCGTAATGCCCTTGCAAAGAATCAAATTTGATGCGATTATGCATCGTTTCCTATGCACAAAAGAGTTACATGTTTGACTACCCCGTGACCCTAACGCCCGACGATGGCACTGTACTCGTCACTTTTGCAGACGTGTCCGAAGCCATCACCTTCGGCGCGGATGAGGACGAAGCCTTGCTTAACGCGATGGACGCGCTCGAGACGGGCTTGTCGTCCTACGTCGATGCGCGCAAGCCCTTACCCGTGCCGAGCAAACCCAAGCGAGGTCAAAAAACCGTACGCCCCACAGCCCTTGAATGCGCCAAGCTCGGCGTTTACCAAGCCATGACCGACCAAAGCATGAAAAAAGCAGAACTCGCCGGCCGTCTGGGTTGGCATATGCCCCAAGTAGATCGCCTGTTTGACCTGCGCCATGCGTCGAAGATGGACCAGATTGAGGCGGCGGCAGGGGTGTTGGGGAAGCGGGTTTTTGTCGAGGTGGGTTAATTCTGAGCTCTTAGTCCCGCGCTAGATCACTCCCACTCAATCGTCGCAGGCGGCTTCGACGACACGTCATAAGTCACCCGGTTAATCCCCCGCACTTCATTGATGATTCTCGAAGACACCTTCTTCAACATCGCATAAGGCAACTCGGCCCAATCGGCCGTCATGAAGTCGCTGGTCTGCACGGCACGCAGGGCGACTACGTAATCGTAGGTGCGGCCATCGCCCATCACGCCGACGCTTTTGACGGGTAGGAAGACGGTGAAGGCTTGGCTGGTGAGTTCGTACCAGGTTTTGCCGCTCGACAGGTCTTTGAAATTGCGCAGTTCTTCGATGAAGATCGCGTCGGCTTTGCGCAGCAGGTCGGCGTATTCTTTTTTGACTTCACCCAGAATACGCACGCCCAGGCCGGGGCCGGGGAAGGGGTGGCGGTAGACCATGTCGTGCGGCAGGCCGAGCGCGACACCCAGCTCGCGCACTTCGTCTTTGAATAAATCACGCAGTGGCTCGAGCAACTTCAGGCCCAGTTGCTCGGGCAGGCCGCCCACGTTGTGGTGACTTTTGATGACAACAGCTTTTTTGCTTTTGGCGGCGCCGCTTTCGATCACGTCCGGGTAGATCGTGCCCTGAGCGAGCCAGGCGACATGACGGGATTGGTCGCTCTTGAGCTTGGCCGCCTCTGCTTTGAACACCTCGACAAACTCACGTCCGATGATCTTGCGTTTGGCTTCGGGGTCGCTCACCCCCTTGAGGTGGCCAAGGAACTGCGATTCGGCATCGACCCGAATCACCTTGGCGTGTAGTTTGCCGACGAACATCTCCATCACCATGTCGCCTTCGTTCAGGCGCAGCAGGCCGTGGTCAACGAACACGCAGGTGAGCTGGTCGCCGATGGCGCGGTGGATCAGCGCAGCGGCCACGGATGAGTCGACACCGCCCGACAGGCCCAGGATCACTTCTTCGGTGCCTACTTGCTGGCGGATTTTCTCGACCGCCTCGGCGATGTGGTCTTTCATCACCCAATCGGGTTTGGCTCCGCAGATGTTCAACACGAAGCGATCCAGAATCGCCTTGCCCTGCGTGGTGTGCGTCACTTCAGGGTGAAACTGCACCGCGTAAAACTTGCGCGCTTCGTCCGCCATGCCCGCGATGGGGCAACTGTCGGTACTGGCCATCAGCTTGAAGCCGGGCGGCATCTCGACGACGTTGTCGCCGTGGCTCATCCAGACGTTCAACAGGCCGTGGCCTTCAGGAGTCGTGATGTCGGCGATGCCGTCGAGCAGCTTCGTATGCCCGCGCGCCCTCACCTGCGCATGACCGAATTCGCGCCCATGGCCACCTTCGACCTTGCCACCCAACGCGGCGGCAATGGCGTACATGCCAAAGCAGATGCCCAAAACGGGTACGCCAAGTTCAAACACGGCTTGAGGCGCGCGCAGGGTTTCGTCTTCCCACAGGCTGGCGTGGCTGCCGGAGAGGATGATGCCTTTTAGCGAGCCGTCTGCCGCGTAGTCGCGCACCCAGGCCTGCGTCACGTCACACGGATGCACCTCACAGTACACATGCGCCTCGCGTACACGGCGGGCGATCAGTTGGGTGACTTGGGAGCCAAAGTCGAGGATGAGGATTTTTTGATGCATGCTACTATAAATATAGCAATAACTCTATATTATCCGAGAGCTAGAGGTCTATTTTATTTAATATTCGGTACAAAACAGCGCTACCGGGGTGATTTTGATCAAAATTTACCACAATTGTAGTAGAGCTGAACTTGCCTTACTGCCACCACCACCCGACTCACTCTGCGCAATTTACTCCGACCGATAGTTTGGCGCTTCCTTGGTGATCTGCACATCATGCACATGGCTCTCCCGAATGCCCGCCGAAGTGATTTCGACGAACTCGGCTCTGTCCTGCATGTCCGCAATCGTGGCGCAGCCGCAGTAGCCCATGCTGGCGCGCACGCCGCCCGCCATCTGGAAGATGATCGAGACCATCGAGCCTTTATACGGCACACGGCCTTCGATGCCTTGGGGCACGAGGTTGTCGGCATTCGGGTTGCCGCTGGTGGATTCCTGAAAATAGCGATCCGCACTGCCCTGTTGCATCGCGCCAATGCTGCCCATGCCCCGGTAGCTTTTGTAGCTGCGGCCCTGGAACAGCACGATCTCGCCCGGTGCTTCCTCGGTGCCGGCAAACATGCCACCCATCATCACGGTGCTCGCACCTGCCGCGAGTGCTTTGGCGATGTCGCCGCTGTAGCGGATGCCGCCGTCGCCAATCAGCGGCACACCCGTACCCTTGAGGGCAATGGCCACGCTGTCAATCGCCATGATTTGGGGCACACCCACACCCGCCACGATGCGCGTGGTGCAAATGGAGCCTGGGCCGATACCGACCTTGACGCCGTCCGCACCCGCCTCCACCAAGGCCAACGCTGCGGCACCCGTGGCGATGTTGCCCCCGATCACATCGATCTGCGGGTAGTGTTTTTTGACCCAGCGCACCCGCTCGATCACGCCGTGGCTGTGGCCGTGTGCGGTGTCGACCACCAGCGCATCCACGCCGGCGCGCACCAGCGCCTCGACGCGCTCATCTGTATCCTCGCCCACGCCCACAGCCGCGCCTACCCGCAACTGGCCATGCGAATCACGCGCGGCATTGGGGAAGCTGGTTTGCTTGGTGATGTCTTTGACCGTGATGATGCCCTTGAGCTCAAACGCCGGGTTGACAACCAGCAGCCGCTCCAGCTTGTGTTTGTTGAGCAGCGCTTTGGCCTGTGCAGGCGTGGTGCCTTCGCTTTCCTGCACCGTCACCAGCTTTTCGCGCGGAGTCATGATCTGGCTGACAGGCACGTCGTAGCGCGTTTCAAACCGCAAATCGCGGCTGGTAACAATGCCCACCACCTTGCCCGCATCGCATACCGGAAAGCCCGAAATCCCCAGTTGCTCCGAAAGAGCTAGCACCTGGCGCACAGTATGCGTGGGCGTGATGACCACCGGGTCGCGCAACACGCCAGATTCGTAGCGTTTGACTTTGGCCACTTGCGCCGCCTGCTCTTTGGGCGTGAAGTTTTTATGCACGATGCCAATGCCGCCCTCTTGCGCGATGGCGATGGCCAATCGCGCCTCGGTCACCGTGTCCATGGCGGCAGACACCAGGGGCAGGTTGAGGGAGATGTTTCGGGAGAAACGGGTGGAAAGCGAGGTGTCCTTGGGTAGGATCTGGGAGTACGCTGGCACCAACAACACGTCGTCGAAGGTGAGCGCTTTGCCGAGTAGGCGCATGCTGAAGCTCCAAAAAATCGATTGTACCCGTGCAAACCCTAGCGGCTCAAGCGCGGCACGGGGCGTTAATGGAAGAATTGCGGTGTCAACGCTAAAATCGGGGGATGAACATGATTCACAAAAAGCACTCGTCCAATTTAAAAACCGCGCTCGCTCGTCATGCTGTAAAGGCAATTGTCCT